>CANSWR010000041.1 GCA_947650795.1 uncultured Bacillota bacterium
AAAAAGTTATAAAAATTCATAAAAAGTACTTGATTTATATTAGCAAGTTTGAAAGTGAGGTAGTTATGAAATATCTTTATAAATATTTGATAGATTTTATAGTATTAGGAGTATTATATATTTTTGTGTTTTATAAAAAATGGAAATCAAAAGGTAAAGACACACTATTTGTAAATACAACTATGTATATATATTTGTCTTTTGTATTATATTTTACTTTAATGCCTATAATAACATCCATTCCTTTTATATTTAATCATCCATATAAACCAATGAATTTAGTACCATTTATTGATGTATTATCTAGCAGAGGGGATTTTATTAGACAAGTAGGTTTAAATATTATAATGACTATTCCTTTCGGATTTTTATTTCCACTTACAAAAAAAGAAAATTCTAAATTTTTAAAGACTGTTTTATATTGTTTTTTATTGAGTTTGATTATTGAACTGTTACAACCTTTTACTTTTAGTAGGTCATCTGATATAACTGATTTAATAACAAATGTAACAGGTGGAATTATTGGCTATTTATTTTATTTAATATTTAGACCACTAACTAATAAAATATTACAATTTATTAAAGGTAAGTAAGCGACAAATTACAATTTATATGTTATTAAAACGGGCATAACTTCCATCGAAAATTGGTAGAGTAATTTTACTTAACAAAGTAAAATGTTTTGTGAAAGGAGGCATTGCTAATAAAGTGGGAAATAAGATACTTGAATTCAGAAAACAAAATAATCTTTCACAAGAACAACTCGCTGAAAAAATGGGAGTAGCTAGACAAACTATAAGTAAATGGGAATTAGAAGAAACTTCACCAGATATTGAACAGTCAAAAAAACTATCACAAATATTTAATGTCAGTCTTGATGATCTAACTGATAATGATATTAAAAATGTCATTATTAGTAAAGTAAGCAATACAGAAAAATTAACCAAAGTAGTTATAAATATTCTAAAAATAATTCTACTGGCTCTTATTATTTTAGTTATTATAGCTGTCAGTAAAATTTTCTTTGAAGAATATTTTTCTGCTAAACCTATTTCTACAACTTTAAGTTTTTCTTGTACTATTGATGATGAAACATATTCATATAGAATATTGCAATATCTTGATAAACCTAATGTTTTACAAATCTATACAGATGATAGTAATCTAAACATAGATAGTACAAAATACGATGATTATAACTGGCTATATTCTGACATAAATAACAATGTTGTTTCTCGTGGTGGTACTTGTAATTAAGCTTTTTAGATTATTAAAAATGATGAGATTATCACGAAAATTGATAATCTTTTCTTTTTGCGATTTTTTTGTAGTAATGTGTCAATATAAATGTTATAATCTTTGTAGTAAGTTTTATTAGAAAGCGTTTTATAATATAATTGATTATCGTTAAAGCAATCAAGTGTCATTCGTTTGTTGACTTTCAAAATATATTACTGTAAGATAGAACATACTCTAACAAAAACTTTGGAATTAAGGAGAAGTATGTATGCAAAATAAACAGTATTTAAAACTTCGTGATCAAGTATCAGAGATGAACAAGATTCACGATGAAATAAGTCTTATAAATTGGAACAAAGAAGACGGTCCAAAGTTTTCATCTGTCGAGGAAATGAAAGAATTTGAAAACAGCTTAAATAATAATGAATTAGATTATTTATTTGGCGATGAAGAAAATGCGAACATTATTGATTCAAAAGATATAATTATTGAGAGTTTCACTCATAAAAAAGATGATATGGAATTTATCATATATACTTATCAAAAAAACATAGATTCTGATTATATGACTTATCTGTCTTTAACTAACATAAAAGACAATGATACAATCGATAAGTTATGTGGTAGATCTAATTCTAATAAAGATAATGCTCATCATTACTTTGAAACTTTAAAAACGGAGATTATGACGAATACTATTGATGAGATACTAGAGAGTCTAATAATAGGTGCTCAAAAGACTATCATAGGGCTTAATAACACATTATCGAAATTGACTAGCGAAAGCTAGTTTTTTTCATTTATAAAGGGGGTTAAATTATAGATATAAAAAGATTATTGAATGATTTAAAAGATTATTCTAAAAATAATGAATTTGACAAGATTAAAGATGTAACACTTAAATTTGAAAAAGAATTTATGGATAATATCACAAGTGAGCATGAATTTAAGACTCTGATCGATGATTTATCATTATATAGCAATTATACTGCTTTAAATACTTTACTCATAAAGTACCAGTATCCTAACTTCTTATCACTAGGGACAGAACAGTCTTATAAAGATCAAGGTGTGGAATTATTAGAAAGTGCTACTCCTATCGAAATACTTACACCGATCAACGACGAGTATATTTCTATAAAGGATAATGACAAAGAAACTATAAAAAACATAAAGGATCTATCAAAACAAGAATTAAGAAGATATTTCAATAAAGATGATAATAGCATTACTTTTCATCATAAAGACTTCAAAGGTCTTAATTCTACTACTCTCTATGATGTAAAGGACACCACCACCAAAAAGTCTGATTACGATTCAGGGCCGCTTCCGGCTCTTTTTTATTCCAGTTATGATGAAATATATAATAGTTTTATAAAGGCTTTATATGCTGACGGTTTTAAGGTTAAATATGTGAATATGGATAATAAATACTCTTACGATCAGAATACTAAAACGATAAGTCTAAAACAAGGTTTAAATAAGAGAATACATCTACTCTCGGTTCTTGATGTTTATACAAATAATATCACTTGTAACGAAATGGAAAAGGATATGCTAGATATGGTTATTTCAAGAAGAATTGGAATTGATAAAGAAGACGTTTCTTTTGACCGTTTCCGATCTTGGTACGAGAATCAGGACATTAAAGCAGTTGATAACTTACTTAAAGTGATTGTGAATAAAGGGAGAAAATTTGCTAATAACTTTAACCGCTTTTATGAAGTAGAACTCCAAAAGAATGAAAGTTTATATCCAGATGATGAGAAAGGTTTATATGATGACTTTTCTCTCTTTTCATAAAAGAACGCTGACAATATTTTTCTAGCGCGTTATAATTCATTTATAAGGCGGTGTAATAATGAAAAATAGAGTTTGTGATGAAGTCTATAATAAGCAAAAAGAAAAAATAATTAGGGGCTTTTATGTAGATTTATTATGTGAGATACTTTTACTACATAACAATTTACAGTATAAGGATATATCAAAGAAAGATGTGTTGAGTGAACTACCTAGTTTAAGAGAATTTAAAGGCGAAGAAGTCGAAAAAATTTATAAAGACAGTCTTAAAATGTTAAGTTTTAAATATAACATAAAAGTTATAGGAACTAACCCACTAAAGTTTATTGAGGAATAGATTTCTATTCTTTTTTAGTTGGTTAAAAGAATATTAGACTATTTTAGGAATACATTTTAGTAAAACCTAAAATAGTTTTTTTGTGTTTATAAGGGGGTTTTAATATTAACAAAGAAAAGAATAAAAAGAGAAAAAAATGTGAATATGTTTATTCAGAAGAATTTAAAACAAATAAGGAAAATGCTACCGAGAGTGAATTAAAAGATATATTTAATAGAAAGTTATTTAAGACTATCATAAAGATTGAAAAGTCTACATTTGAGGGGCTGTAATGTTTGGTAGAACGCGTTATAATTTAGATGTGGAAGTTACTTTTACGATTAAAAATAAGGAGATGTATTTTTATGAGTAAAGTAATTAAAGCAAGAAGTCATATTATTGACAATATTATAAGGGTGGTGTTATATCTACGATTATCAAAAGAAGATTTGGATAAATTAACTCCAGAAGAAAGATCAGAGAGTATCAAGAATCAGGAATTGATGTTAAGAGAATATGCAGAAGAACAAGGCTGGCAAGTAGTCGGTGTTTATGAAGACGAAGACTTTTCAGGAGCTGACAGAGATAGACCTAACTTTAATAAAATGATTAAAGAATGTGAAGCTGGTAATGTCGATATTGTATTAGTAAAAACACAGGCAAGATTTGCTCGTGATATTGAATTAGTTGATAAGTATGTTCATAATCTATTCAAAGAATGGGACGTTCGTTTTGTTACATACATTGAAAGAATTGATAATACAAAGTATGAAACAAAAAAGACAAGTCAAATAACAGCTATGAAAGACGAATGGATGCTAGAAGATACTTCAATCAATATTCGTGAAACTTTTAAATCTAAAAGAACTAAAGGACAATTCACAGGAAGTTTTGCCCCATACGGATATATGAAAGATCCAGAAAACAAAAATCATTTAATTATTGATCCAGTTGTTACTGATAATGTCGTTAGAATATTTGAAGAATACAACAAAGGATATGGTTTAGAAAAAATTGCAAATAGACTTACAAAAGATAATATTTTAAGTCCACTTGAATATAAAGCATTCAACGGTTGTAACCTAAAACTACCTATCATCAAAGACTATATGAACTATGATAGTATCTCTAAAACTGGCACTTTTATTGTTAGAGTTGAGTTTATGAATGAGGAAAGACAAATATTAAAGAATCTAACAAGTATTGAAGTAATATCTGATAATATACTTTTTAGCAATAAATTATATATTTCTTTGAATAAAGTTAAGAATGATAAAATCAAAGTCTATTATTCCACAAAATCATTGGAAGAATTAAATATTCAAGTACAGGATAAAAAACTACATTATGAGAATAATTTTAATTTTGATGATGTTACTTCGTGGACACCTATTACACTTAATCAAGAACTTCCTAAAAATATTACTTGCATTGCTACGAATGTGGAAGAATTAGATCGTACTCATAGTATATTCTATGAATTTGAAATAACTTTAAAAGAAAACAGAGATCATAAATCTTACTCATATTATACATATCCTATTTGTGATAATGAGAATGTATGTATCAGTTATAAGACGCAAATAAGGAATAAACATAAATGGAACTCATCAACAGTTAAGAAAATATTATTAGATGAAGTATATATAGGTAATTTGGTACAATTTAAAACAACAACAGTCAGTTACAAAAATCATACTGTCATCTATAATGATAAAGATCGTCAGATCAGAGCAGAAGATACTCACGAACCGACAATCGGACTTGACCTATGGTATTCCGTTCAAGAAAAATTATCGCAAAGTAAAAAAAGCTGTAAGGACGGCAAAGTCCATATTCTGGCAAATAAAGTATATTGTGAAGAGTGTAACAGAGTTTTTTGTAAATGTGGTAAAAATGATTATTCAGGATATGCTTATCTCTGTTGTAAAGACAAAGCTACCAAATGGTCTAATTGTAATAATAAAAAGTATATTAAAGAAACATTTCTTCACGATTATGTACTGGGGAAAATAAACAATCTTTTAAATCGTTTTTATAACGAAGAACAACAATTTGAAATGAACGATAATATGGTAGAAAGTGATTTGTTCAAAGATCAGATTCACAATTTAACAAAAGAAAAAGAAAATATTAGTAAGGAATTAAAAAGCAAAAGTTCATACTTTCAAGATTTATACGAAGATTTAAAGAGAGAATTTTTAACAGAAGAAGAATATATGTCTATGAGATCTAAATACCAAGAAGATTTTGCTAAACTTAATGAAAGACTACAGACTATTGAAACAAGTCTATTGGGTATTCAAGCAAAGCAAAGTAAATTAAAAGACAAAAAAACTTTATTTCTAAAGTATAAACAAATTAAAGAATTAGATGTTGAGATAGTAAATGACTTTATCGATCGAATAGTTATCGGAGAGTACAACGAAGAAACAGATCAACGAAAAATTCATATAGTATGGAACTTTGCTGATTAAAATAATAATAGAAGAAATATCAACACGCACCAGTAGGCCCAGTATTACCTATAGGTCCCTGAATTCCTTGAGATCCTTGAGGTCCAATAGGTCCAGTAGCCCCAGTACTTCCTGTTGCTCCCGTATTACCAGTCGCACCTCTAGGTATAGTGAAGTTTAAAATTGCATTTTCTGCTGTTCCAGTATTAGTAACAACTGCATTAGTACCAGGTGCACCAGTTACAGTGTCGCCAATAGTTATTGTAACTGCCGATGGTCCAGTAGCACCAGTCGGTCCAGGTGTCCCAAAACAACAACATCCAGTATTAATATTATTTCTTTGAAATTGTTCTACTTTGCATAATGCTCTTTGATAAGAATTATTATTCATTTATTTATCTCCTTTCTAATGTAGTTTATGTTAATTTAAAAAAAATGACTGTTTTAATAGTTTAGAAAGCAAAAAATAATATGTAAAGTGTTTTACAAAAAAGTGAATATTTATGTAAAAGTAATGTGTAAAATCACAACTTAATAATTAAATAAAAGCGTTTCAAAATATAAGTATCGTATAAAGTAAGTAGAGGGAAAAGAAACCCTTTAGAAAGGAGATAAAATGAAGAAATTATTAAAAATTATTATACTAGTAATAGGATTTTTGCCTTTACTGGTAAGTGCAGAAGAAAAGGAGGTGAATTACAAATGGTATAAAATTATTGAAGATAATATAAAGTATATAAGTGATGCTGAAAATATTTGTGAATATTTTGATAAAACGATGTATATAACAAGTGACTGGTATTATGAAACTGTCAAACCAAAAGAAGAAAGTTATAGAATAATTGAAAATATAAATATTGATTTAGATATTTCAAGATTACATACTAAATCCCTAGAAATTAGGTATTTTCCAATAACTGATGTAAAAATTTTTGAATTAGAATTTATAAACTCTAATAATGAAATTATAGATTATCAAAGTCAAGAGAGAATAAATGGGCAGAATACTAACAAATTAAATGATAAAAACTTTGAAGAATTTTATTTAACAAAGTATGATGATATTATTAAAATCGAACTAAATGAAATTATAAACATGGAAGATACAACTATAAAAATATATCATGAAAAAAATGAAGACTTTAAAGAACTTAACATATATACATATGCTGCAAATGATTTTGTAAACAATGCTTTTGGAGAATATGAGGAGTTAATAGAAACAAATTGTATAGAAAATAAATGTGTGACAGAAATAAAGCTTAAAGAAAATTCTTATTTAAAAGATCCACTAAAAATTACAACTAATGGATATAGATATAAAGATAAATATTATAAATGTTTTGACAAAGTATTAAGTTATGCTCCAGGTTATCATGAAAATTTGGAAAATGAAGGATACATAAAAGACGAAAATACTTTTATAGAAATACCCAAAGAGAAAACACAAATAGAAAACATATGTGAATCTGATATAAAAGAAAACACTAATTTAGATACTATTACCGATGATATCACAAATCAAGTAAATAACTCAGTTAGTATTTTAAAAAAGCCAATATCCATGGTTTCAAAAGAAACGACGAAAAAAGAAACATCTAGTTTTTTAATATTTATAACAACTTTTAGCATACTTTCTATATTATTAACAATTTTTATAATTACAAAAAAAATAAGAAAATGTCGATTGAAATAATAATCTAGTTTTGTCGAAAACATAACAATTAAAATAAAAATATATTATATTAGTAGCGAGGTAAGAAAAATGCTAAAAATAAAGATGGAATTTAAAAAAGGAATTTTATTTATAAGATTAGATGGAATTCTAAATAAAAAGACAATTGAGAAATTTGATAACGAAGTGTTATCTGTTGTATTAGTTAATAAATTAAAATATATAGTTGTTAATTTAGATGGTGTATGTGAAGTAGATGAAAAAGGAGTAGATGCTTTGAAAGAACTAAATGACATCATATATAATTTTAATGGTAAAAGCGCATTATGTAGTTTAACAAACACTAAAGTAAAAAACATAATAAAAGAATATGATTACATTAATGACTTTTATGAATATGAAAACGAATTAAATGCACTGGGGATGATTAAAATATGAATTTAGAAACTTTAGTAAAAGAACATGCTAATCTAATATATAAAATAGCAAATAAATATAGTGGATATTATAATGTTGAAGATTTATTTCAAGAAGGTGTAAAAGGATTAAATAAAGCAATGAATAATTATGATGTTTCATCTACAACAAAATTTTCCACTTATGCTTTTAAATATATATTAGGAGAAATAGTTACATATATAAAAAGTGATAGAAATATTAAAGTAGGTTCAGATACTTTAAAACTTTATAAAGCATATGAAAAAACAAATGAATATCTTACTAATCGATTAAATAGATATCCTACTTTAGAAGAAGTTTGTAACTTTATGGGTGTAAATCCTTCCTTGGTAGTTGATGCTATAAACAAATGTGAATTTACTATAAGTTTAGAAAGTGCTTTAAATGATGAAGATTTTACTTTAGAACAAATTCTAGGTATAGATAACACAGATAAGATAGATAGTTTAATAGACTTAAAAACAGAACTAGAACATCTTACAGAAGAAGAAAGAAAACTTATAAAATTGAGATATTTTGAAGATTATACTCAAAGTGAAACTGCTAATTATCTTAATATGACTCAAGTGCAAGTTTCAAGAAGTGAACAAAAAATTCTAAAGAAAATTAGAACTAATATAGCAGCATAGTATAAATAAAAAATAACTCGCCATAATAGAGATAGGTGAGTTATTTTGAAATTAGAAGAGTATAAAAAAATAGTTGATAAAAATAGTAGTAAAGAAGACAAATTCAAAAATGTTTTTATTTCTTTCATAATAGGAGGAATAATGGGAGTGCTTTGTCAAGCATTTTGTACATTTCTTAACAAAGAAATAGGTATTAAACTAGAGGATGCTTCAATGTATACAACAATTATGTTAATAGTAGTGTCAAGTATATTTACAGGATTAGGATTTTTTGACAAAGTGGTATCATTTGCAAAATGTGGTCTAATAGTGCCTACAACAGGATTTGCACATGCAATGACGAGTGCTGCAATGGATCACAAAAGTGAAGGGATAATAAAAGGTATTGGCTCTAATATGTTTAAATTAGCAGGAAGCATAATTATATATGGAATAATTATAGCATTTTTCCTAGCTTTAATTAAAGGGGTGATTTAATTGACACTAGAATTTAAAAATGCATACATAAAAAATAGTCATACATTGATAGGAAGAAATGAACACAAAACTCAAATAAAAGCAGATACTAATTTAACAGATTATTACGACAATGAGAAAAGTGTTGAACAAGCAGAAGCAAGTTTTCAAAGAAAAACAATAGAAAACTTAATTAAAAAAGAAAATTTAAAATATGAAGATATAGATATACTCATGGGAGGAGATTTACAAAGTCAAATTTTTGCATCTTCATTTGCATCAAGAAAATTTAATATACCTTTCTTAGGAATTTATAGTGCATGTGCTACATTTGTTCAAGGATTAATACAATCAGCAAACTTACTAGATAATAATGTAAAAAACGTAATATTAACAACTAGTGCACATAATCTTGCTAGTGAAAAACAATTTCGCTTTCCTATAGAATATGGAGCTTTAAGAAAAAAAGTAAACACGTTTACAGCTACTGGAAGTGTAAGTGCTTTTATAACAAAAACACCATCAAACGTAAAAATCGAATATGGAACTATTGGAAGTGTAGTTGATTTAGGTTATAACGATGCCAATAACTTCGGAGCATGTATGGCACCCTCAGCAGCTAAGGTAATAAGTGAACACTTAAATGATACAAAAAGAAAAATAGATTATTATGATATAGTTCTAACAGGAGATTTAGGAATATATGGACTAAATATATTGAAAGACTATCTAAAAAAAGAATATAAAATAGAAGCAAATAATTTAGTAGATGCAGGTTCAATATTGTTTGATAAAAACGAATTAGAGAAAATAGCTGGAGGAAGTGGTCCTATTTGTTTACCTCTAATATTGTTTGGTCATATTTTAAAAGAAAACTATAAAAGAATATTACTAGTTGGTACTGGTTCTCTACATTCTAAAACAAGTTGTAATTTAGGAGAAAGCATTCCCTCAGTATCTCATGTAATAAGTTTGGAAGTGATAAAATGATTTATATAAATGCTTTTATAATATGTGGAATAATATGTGCAATTGGACAAATTATTCTTGAAAACACTAATTTTACTCCAGGACATCTTAACACATTATTAGTAATAATTGGAGCTGTAATTTCATTCTTTGGATTATATGAAATTCTAATAGATTGGGGTGGAGCAGGAGCAACAATACCAATAACAAATTTTGGACATTTATTATTTAAAGGTTCATATGAAGGATTTCAAAATGGAGGATTTACAGGTTTAATAAAAGGAATATTTACATTAGGACAAGTAGGTGTAACTATAAGTATCATAATGGCATTTCTTGTAGCAGTGTGCACTAAACCTAAACATTAGTAAGTATAACTTATAAATGCTTATTATTTCTAAGTAAAAATAATTGACAATTATAAACAAAGATATTAAAATGTAAGTATAAATAATAAAAGGAGATACAAAATATGAAAAAGACTAAATTAATTAAACAATTAACATTTGTTATTGATAATAATTTAAAAGCTTTAATTAGTTTTTTTCATTGTATTAATACAAGAAATTTTTTTCTTGTACTTTTTTGTGTCTTAGAAAAGGGTGTATAAAATGAGAAGAAGAATAAAAAGTAAAGTATACTTAAGTTTAATATTAACATGTGTACTAACAACTGTAATAGGCTTAACATACGGAGTATTTACAATAACAACAGGAAAATATAAAGTAGCAGAAATGTTAATAAGTAATTTGATGTATGGAATAGATATAACTACAACTGGAGGAAGTGAAACAATAGAAAACAAAACTGTAACATTATCCTCAGGAAATACTTCAACAGTATTAGTAAAAATAACAAGTCTAAACCCAATAGATTCGAATTACTCACTAGAATATAAAATAACAAGCGGAGAAGGAAACATATACTACGCTTCAACAACAGGATGGATGCCTAGTGGAAAAATATCAAAAACAAATGGTTTGGTATACATAAAAACAGTTAAGGTAGTAATAGAAGCAACATCAAATATAACAGTAGACTTTAATGTATCAGGAGGATATACACATGATAAACAAATAGCTTCATTAGAAGGATATAATAAAATAACAGAAGTATTTGATAAAACATATAATTACACAGAAGAATCAAGCTTAAAAGAAATAATCGAAAAAGAAACTAACTGTAAAACAGTATCATGTATATATGGAGGAGAAACAAACAACAATTACTTACAATATCCAACATCAAGTAATGTTAACGAAAATATATGGAGAATAATAGGAACAAATGAAGAAGGAATTAAGTTAATTTCAAATAAAATAAGTACATCAAATATAAATGGAATAGAAGAATCGTTAAACTCATTTTATGAAACACTAGAAAAGAAAGAAGACTACATAGTAAATACAAATAAATTTAACTGTAAAGAAACAGGATGTGATGAAACAAACTATAATAATATAGGATTAATAAGTACCTATGAATATAACCTAATAGGCGGGATAAACTCATACTTAGCATCCTCAGAAAACTTTTACACTATAAACGAAAACGAAATAGATAACATAACACCAGGAGGAATAGAAGAAACAAATGAATTAACAACATCAGGAATAAGACCAAGTATATATTTAACAAGCGATGTAAATGTAACAGGAAGTGGAACAAGCAGTGATCCATATAGATTATCAAGTAAGGGAGATATAATACTGGCGAATGCAACATTAAATGGAAGTCCACTAGATACATTCCCAAGCGAAACAGATCCATACATAGTGAAAAGTGTAAACTGTTCAAATGGAACAGAAGGATATTATAGTGAAGAAAAGAAAACAATAATACTAACAAGTCCAAACTTACCAACAACATGTACAGTAGACTTTATGGAAGGATACACAGTTACTATGATAGGAGAAGGTGCCACTATAAATGCTCCAACAAATCATGTAGTTGGAAGAATAGGTAGTACAACATTTACGTATGAAGTAAAAGAAGGATATAATCAAAATACAGCAACAGTAAATTGTACGAATGGAGCAGTAGGAGCAATCGACAACAATAAAATCAAAATAACTAATATAAAAAGTGCGAGTACATGTACATTAACCCTAGAAGAAAACACTTATACAGTAACAGCAAGTGTAACAGGAGGAAGTGCAAATCCAACAAGTAGAACAGGTGTTGCTCATGGAGGAA
>CANSWR010000042.1 GCA_947650795.1 uncultured Bacillota bacterium
ACTATTATACCATTTGGAAAGATTTTCGTGTCTATATATCTATTCTAATACCATATCTCTTTATTTAATGAAAATTCATCTATCATCACAAAATTGCTAAATGAAACTGAGTTCTTAATACCACAACTATATTTATCAACAATGGATGCATAAAAGTGCATTTTAATATCATCAACTATGAGAATTCTATTTGTAATATCCAAACCTACTCCAAAATAAATCATTAATATTTCATATATCTTATATGCAATATCAACTAATTTATCTGCATACACTTCCTTTTTACTTGTAATTGTTAAAACAAGCAAACATGGTAATTTAGTCCTATATACTTTTTTTAAATTAAATTTAATATTTTTGCTATACTCAAATTTTATATCAAAATCAATATAATTATTTTTTATACATTGTGGTAATTCAAAATTAATTTCATATTGTTTGATCTTTAATTGCTCATAATTAATAGAAGTGTTAGAAATAATATAATCTATACTGTTGCAAAACACTGAGAATTCTCCATTAATATTTATATTAAATCCGAATATACAATTATTACAATAATATAAACAATTATCAGAATATAAAATTAAATTTAAATCTGGGATATAACTAAAAGAGAAAAATGATTTTAAGTTAAATAACTCAAAAAATACCTTCCTATATATACTAGGTTTTTTGATACATCTTTTACCTAAATCTAATATCCAATTAACATCTAACTCTTTTCCATCTTCTTTTTTTATTTTAATAACTTTTATTTCTTCATTCATACAATGTACCTCTTATTCAAATACTCATTATTTATCATCAAATGTAAAATATGCTTGTTTATAACACTGTTCATATTGCAATTTATCCACCTTTAAAACAAAAGCATCTTCCTCTATAAATACTATTTTATTATCAAATTTTTGTAGTCCGCCAAAATACATTTTTCTTGGATATAAAACCAATAATAATTCTCTATTTATGGGATATTGAATTATTGTACTATCTAAAGCTATTCCATTAGATTGTAAATCGGTCTTATTATTTAAAAAATTATAATAAACAATTAGATAAGCACTTGTAATAAATGGGCATTGTTTATAATTCAACAATAAATTACTTTGAAAACTACTCTATTATGAAAATCTATTTTTTAACATTTTTAACCAGCTTCAAACTTTTATCTATAATTTCAGTATAATATACCCATTTATTATCTTTATAAACTAAAGGGAAAAATATATTTAAATTTTCTAAAGATTTTTCTTTCATCTTAAAAAAATTGACTATATAATCTAATAATGGTTGTACTTCATCCATTTGACCTTTGTCTGCACTAATTAATCGACGAGAAAACTCATTAACTGAACGAAACTCGTATTCACCCAAAAATTCTAAGAACAAATCATTTTTACCTAAAAACACGGTTCTAAAATAAGAAAGCTTACTTATACACTCTTTTAAAGCAAAACCTATAGAAGCTGAAAATGAATAACTTGAAGGAACATAAGTCATAATAACATGTTCTTTATCTATTGGAAGATAAAAACATTTCAATTTTTCTGAATTTTCTTCATTAAATATATTATTCTCAAATATTCCTGAATAAATTTGAGCATCACATTCATAAAAAGCCTCCTCTACTGGATTTCGAAAAAAACAGGAGGTAACATAATTTCTTCATATTTCATATTTTGTTCTTCTACAGCAATATCACAATTATCAATTTCATCTGGATTTAAAACATTATACTTATTACTTAATACCATATACAAAGATATTCTTTTTTTAATTCTTTCTTTTGCCCTTAACTTCACTCTTGATTTACGACGTCCCAATTCAACTTTTTTAGCATTCAAACTCATCCTCTTTTTCAAAGGCGGAAACTCACTTAATGACATATAATCAGCAGGAACATACACTGTATTTGCTTTAATAGAATTTAATTTATAGTGAAACATATGCTCAATTTCATGATAAATCACGTTTTTATAATATAATTCTAAGTATTTATCTTTATCAATTTCTGATTTAATATTATTAAACATAGCATTAGAAAATATAAATATTTTTTCTTTATTAATACATATTCTCTTTCGTAATCTATCATAACTACAATCCATTTTCCCACTTATTAACTCAATTGAATCCAAATTCTGTTTAATAGTATTTATCAAATAATCTAATAAAGTATATCTACTATCAACTGGTTTTAAAATATAATAACTATACCCATCATCCAATACTGATATAAATGGTACAATATTTCTATATTCATTGTAAACTTTAATTAATGAATCAAAAACAATATCAATTATTAAATTAACATCTTATTATATTTAGGATTTAAATAATTTATATATACTCTTAAAATCATTCAATTTAACTTCATCTTCTTTTGTTAAACTCATAAGCATTCTTACTCCAATCTACACTATAATTTTTCAAAATACATCTAAAGTTATTACTATAATACCAAATAAAAATTTTCTAAGTATAAACTCACTTTAGAGCTTCTTTAAATTAACTATTTCATTTCTTTAACTTAATTAATAAAATTTTCAAAACTTCCATATTGATTAATAACTGCATCTTTAAATTTCAAAAAAATCTCATAAGTCATATAAGAATCTTTTAATCCTCTATGAGCACCAGTAGTATCAATTAAATAATAATCTGCCAAATCTCCCAATCTATGATGCCTAAGTTCTGGCAATAACTTTCTAGCAATTCTAAGATTATCTATAAAATCATTGACTAATCCGTCATACCCTAATTTACATAAATTATCATAAACAAAATTAATATCAAAATTCACATTATGCCCTACTAAAATATCATTTTCTATAAATTGAAGAAATTTTTCAATTACTATATCTATATTAGGTGCCTCACTTACCATTTCATTAGTAATTCCAGTAAGATTAGTAATAAAACTTCCAATTTTACCTTGTGGCCTAACCAAACTAGAAAACTCTTCCACTACTTTATCATTTCTAATCTTTATAGCAGAAATTTCTATAATTTCATTATAAAAAGAGTCAAACCCAGTAGTCTCAATATCAAAAACCACATAATCCACTGGAAAAGCTATCAAACTTTTTCCTTTAAAAACTCGATTTACCATACTTCGACCACCATACTTTTAATACTCATTTAATCTAAAATCATAAAATTAACTTTAAATATTACTTATCTTAATCTATAACTTAAATTTGCAATTATTAACTATCTAACAATTAATAACTTATAAGTAAATAAAGTATACCATAGCAAAAAGAAATTTGTCAAACAAAAATTCATATAAACTCATATATTTAATTAGTAAATTTCACAGAAAAAACTTCTTACTTTGTGTAAGAAATTTTTATCAAAATATCATTCTACGAAGAGTCTTAGCAATTTCTTCCTTAGTTTGAACTTCAAATTCCACGCCTTCTTCTCCTACAAAATAAGCAGGGTGTTTACCAGCACTTATTTTAGATTTATCATTTGCGACTATAGCTTTAGCACCAGTAGATTCTCTAAGCTTAGCTGCTACTTCAATAAGTTCTTCTTTAGAAACACCATCTAATAACTTAAAACCATACAAATCAGTATTTGGGTACCATTTCTTAATATTCTTAATTACTTTAGGAGTTAAATCTAGCATAAACATTAAATCAGGTTCATATGAAGAAATCTTATGCTCTGTACTTACCCTCATACTTGGATTTTTTATAATATTCAAAATACCATTTTCCAAATCTTCTCTGGACAAATTATTATTAAAAGCAAAATTAGCAATCTCACTTGCAAGCATACTGCCAGTAATACTGTATCTTGCCTTGTAATCTCCAATAGCAGCACTTTGAATGACAACGTCTATATTCTCAGAAGTAAGAATACTTCTTAGTACATTCAATAAATCGTCAGTAGATTCAATAGTAATAAACTCTAATTTAGAAGATTCTATCAAAGGTTTCCTAGTAAGTTTAGTAGAAACATAATAAAGTTTATCTATATCATCTCCATTATATTCAATAAAATCCTTAGCAATAGTAGCTCCCAAAGCACCTGTTGACATATTAGTAATTTTCATAACTTCATCAAGCTTTTCATTAGTAGGACCTGCAGTTATAATTATATTTTTTTTCATTATTTTAATACCTTCTTTCTTATAAATCCAACTTCTACATTTCTTGGATTATTTACATATTCATCACTTCTGCCAAATCTAGAAAAATCTTTCACAAACTCACCATAAAAATATTCTGCTTCTTCTCCTAACCTAAGAATAGAAGAAACATGATTATCTGACAAAACCCCTTCTTTAACTAACCATTCTTTCTCGTGACCTTGAATAGGACCATAAACATAACTTTGACCCTTTCCATAAAACTTACCTTGATACAATGAAACAGAGTTTATCATAAAAGTATAAATATTTTCCACATGATTATTAATAACCCGAGTTTCATCCACAAAAACCTTAGGATTATTATTTGAACAAATACAGATAATTCCAAATAAATCAGGTACATTCCTTGCAATAAAATGTGCATTTTGATAATACTCCATACAATTAAGGACTACAAGTTTTTTACTACCTACATAGAAAATATGCTCATATAACTTATTTTTCATAAATTCATCTACAGAACACTTACCAATAAATCTAACCATAGGTTCTGCTCCACTCGCGTTATATTTAGGAATAGTAAACATCTCTCCAGTTTGAAATATCTTAGTATAATTAATACCATTATTATAAATACTTCCAGCAATAACTAATTTATCTTTAGATAAATCCTTATAATAAGATTCCATATCACTTAAATAACACATTTCTGGCAAAATAATAACATCAGCATTCTTATCACTTATAATATCTTTAACCATTTCAAATTCTTCTCTAAATTTATCAGTATCAATTAAGTATTCATTTTTAAAATTACAATCTAATTCAATATCCAATTGAAACCCCAAAACCTTTAAAAAATTCATATTTTTCCTCCTTCTAATTGTATTTTATATCAAAAATTGTTATAATTAAAATATATATTTCTTATAACTAATATAAGGAGGACTTATGAATATAGATTTGAATCTTTATCATATATTTCACACTGTCGCAAAATTTGGTAGTATTACAAAAGCTGCTGAAGAGCTTTATGTATCACAACCAGCAGTAACTCAAGGAATAAAAACGCTTGAAAATTTAATAGGCGCTACATTATTTATACGTACAAAAAAAGGAGTTACATTAACAGAAGAAGCAAAAGTTTTATACAACTATATTGATGAAGGAATAACATATATAAAAAATGGAGAAACAAAATTTCAAGAATTAATGAATCTACAAGATGGAACATTAAAAATAGGCGCAAGTACAACAATAACCCAGCATATACTTCTTCCATATTTAGAAAAATTTACTAATCAATTCCCAAACATAAATGTATCCATTACTAATCACTTAACAACTGACTTAATAAAACTACTTAGAAACGGAACTGTAGACTTACTAATACTAAACCTACCTACTTTAGAACATTTAGACTTACAAATAATACCATTTACCGAAGTACAAGATATATTTGCAGTTGGAAAAAAACTAAAGCGATTATCAGAAAAAGAACAACAATTAAAAAATTTATCAAAAGAAGATTTTATCTTTCAAAAAAACCCTTCAAACACCCGTACCTATTTAAACAATTTTTTGCTTAAAGAAAAAATAATAATATTACCAAAATATGATGTAGTAAGCTTCAATTTAGTAAAAGACATGACAAAAATTGGAATGGGAATTGGATATCTCACAAAAGAGTTTATTTTAAATGAAATCAATAATAAAGAATTATATATAATTAAAACTAAGCCTACAATACCACCAAGACAAATAGGACTTGTAACACTCAAAAAGAATATTCCATCTTTCGCTTCTCGTTCATTTATAAATTTAATTTTAGAAAACAACAAAAAAGCCCATTAATTTGGGTACTTTTTATTTAATCCTAATTTTATTACATCTTCTTTTATCTCTTCTTGAAAAACAAAAGACTCTTGTCTAACAATTTGCATATTTTCTGTTTTCTCTTCTTCTTTTTGTACATCATATATCTCCATTTGTTCCTTATATTCAAGTAATTTAACAGTATCCATAGCCATTTCATTAATTAATTTATTAACATTTATATCAACTGTATAATCACTTTCTTTAAAATCTATATTCAATTTTCTTAATATTTTTTCATACATCTTATATTGTTTATTTAAATATATAATAGGAGAAACAAATCCTACTAAAGAAGAACTTAATATTGTAATTAAACTAATCATTGGACTACAAGCTTCAACCATTAAAGGCATGCTCATAATTAACATAAACATTAATCCTGATAACATTGAATATCTAATTTTACTCTCAAAATTATTAAATTTATTTCTTAACATATAGAAGTTTTCATTCAATGTTCTTTTTTTAGATATTTTATCTAAACTAGAATAATTAACTCTCATTTTTTCATCAAGCGAATTAATCAATTTATTATCCACTTCATTATTTTTTCTTTTAACTAATTCATAATCCTTTGAAACCTTATCATACAATTTCTTCTGTTCATTGAATATATCAACAGCCATTTGATTTACTTGGCCTCTACAAAAAAATCTTTCTCTTTCAAAAGTATATTTAATAATTTCTTCTTGTACTTCACTAATAGTATGTGCCTTTGAAAATTCTGCAACTTTTCTTTTATTATCAAATTTATCAATCAAATATTTATTAATTAAAAAACTTCCGCCTATACTAGATAAAATTAAAAATGGACAAATAACTATTGGCAAACTAACAAAAACAATAAAAAGTGTAAACAAGCTTAGATAAAATATTGAAGATAACCCCAAAACTCTCACTAATTGATTTTCAAAACTAATTGATTTTAATAAATCTAACCTATAATCTAATTCTCTTTTTATTAAATTATTTTCTTCCAAATTCTTTTCCAATATCTTTTTTATCTTTTCACTCATAACTTACCTCTTTAATAATTCGTATTTCTAGTTAAATGATAAGGTTTCTTTGCTTTAACAAGTCTTGAAGCTAAAAAGAAATAATCATTTATATCTATAGATTTAATATTATAAACTTTGCTTTTAATATAGTCAATAACAACTATCATACTTGCTCTTATTTCAACTTCATACTTTGAAGAAATAGCTATTTCTTGTTTATTATCAATTAAAGATGATAATTCTTCATTATATTCAGTTATTCCTAATCCTCTCATAATCTGAGGTATTTTATAATCTGCACATCCTACTAGATGAGAATAATCCACACTTATCCCTTCAATTCTTTCTCTAATATGCAATATATCTGACACCAAAAGTTGTGCTAATTTATAAAAGTATATTTTATCTTTTCCATATATTCTTTCATCTTTAAAACATTCAAAATTATTAACAATCACATCTAACAATTCAATATCACTATGAATATCTTTTACAAACTCATAAAAATTTCCATCCATTTTATTTTTTACAACATTACTAACTAAAGTAATAGTCTCATATCTTTCTTTTAAAAGTGGGATTTCTACATTTCCTCTCAACATATCAGTAAATTCATCAAAGGTAATATTTCCAAAATCAACATTTCCACCAGTGTTTATATAATTTAACATTGAATACATTAAGGCATCACATCCATCTTTCAAACCTAATTTAGATTCTATAGTCCATTTAGGATCACCCCAAAAAGAATAATCTATTGATTCAAAATATAATAAAAAGTTAATAAGAATAGAAATATCTAAATCTAAAATACCATATGGATTATCACTTAGCCAATGTTTAACTAAATTAAAATTATTTTCTCTTATAAATCCTTCTAAAACTTCATAATTAATTTTTACATATTCTGACTTTTCCATTACACTTTTACAACTATTTAAAATATTACTTAACATATCAAAAACTCCCTTTAACATTATAAAATAATTACAACTTTATTTTATCACAAAAAACTATTAAAGTAAAAAAGACGAATTCATCGCCTAAACATAAATCCCTTCATGCTTTATTCTAGAACTAAACATTTGACTCTTGTCATATTTAGTTAAAATTACTACTTTGCCAAATAATAAACTTTTCTTTACATCAATAATTCTTTGATTTGTAGAACCTCTGAATACAGAGTCAAAACTTCTATTATCAATTTCAAATTTTCCATCAATGAGAACATCTATCTCTTTAAGAAAATCCATATATTTTTTATCTGTTTCACTCATTTTCATTATTTGTTCAAAAGTAAATCCTGTATAAGTCCAAATATTTAGTCCTTTACCTCTAGCATAATTAGCAATTAAAGAACACTCCTTAGGTTGCATAAAAGGATCTCCTCCAGAAAAAGTAATACCATCTTGGCCTTCAAGCTCATCAATTGCTGTTTTTACTTCATCTATATCTACTAATTCTCCGCCCTTAAAATCATGCGTTTCTGGATTATGACAACCTGGACAAGCATGTGGACACCCCTGAGTCCATATAACAGTTCGAATTCCTTCACCATCAACTATACTATCAGGTTGTAAATATGCTGCCAACCTAATTTTCATTATGCTGCACACTTTTCTTTTGACATTAATTCTTTAACTCCAGTATGTTTAACACGATCTTTTTCCTCTGCTCTTTTTCCATTATTAAAATGTCTAACATCCCCTGATAAATAACCTGTTACCCTTCTAATTCTTTCAAAACTTGTCCCCTCACCAATTGTTTTTTTCATAATATCTCTCCTTCTTTCTTCTATAATCTTTATCTATTTTTCAGGATTACAACTACATGTAATATCTGTTATTTGCTCAATAGGTACACCTTCAAACTCACGTCTTCCACATCCTGGACACACATCTCCAATTACCCCAACATAACCACATACAGGATCTCTATCTACAGGATGATTTATAGCTCCATATCCAATACCCAATTCTTTCATCATGCGTATAACACTTTCGAATGCTTCAACATTATTTACAGTATCTCCATCAAGTTCGATGTAAGAAATATGTCCAGCATTAGTAAACGCATGATATGGTGCTTCTGTAGCAAGCTTATTCTTAATATTAATATTATAATAAACTGGTACATGGAATGAATTAGTATAATAATTTTTATCTGTTACTCCTTTTATTGAACCATAAATTGCTTTATCAATATTAACAAATCTTCCACTTAACCCCTCAGCTGGTGTAGCAAGTAACGTAAAGTTTAAATTATATTCTTTAGCATACTCATCACACTTATTTCTCATAAAACCTATTATTTCAAGACCTAACTTTTGAGCTTCTTTATCTTCTCCATGATGTTTGCCTATCAATGCTTTTAAAGTTTCAGCAAGTCCAATAAACCCTATTGATAATGTACCATGTTTTAATATTCTTCTAAGTCTATCACTAGGACCTAATTTTTCTCCATTAGCCCACAAACCCTGCTCTATTAAAAATGGAAAATTATAAGTATGCTTATTACACTGAATTTCAAATCTTTCAAGTAACTGGTCTTTTACTAAATCCATTGTTTCAGTAAGATCATCATAAAATCCTTTCATATCTGCCTTATCTCTTTCCTTCAAGCATATACCATGTTTAATTGCTAATCTCGGTAAATTTATTGAAGTAAAAGATAAATTTCCACGACCTCCAGTAGTTTCATTATCTCTATCAGTAACATCTCCCATTACACGAGTTCTACAACCCATATAACCTACTTCAGTTTTAAAATCTCCTGGTTTATAATACGCTAAATTAAATGGTGCATCTAAAAATGAAAAATTCGGAAACAATCTTTTTGCAGATACTTTACAAGCTAATTTAAACAAATCATAACTTATATCACTAGGATTATAGTTAATTCCTTCTTTCACTTTAAATATTGAAACTGGAAATATTGGAGTCTCTCCTTTTCCTAATCCTTCATCTAAACTAAGTAAATAGTTTTTAATAACCATTCTTCCCTCTGGACTAGTATCAGTCCCAAAATTTACTGAAGAAAATGGAACTTGAGCACCAGCTCTAGAATGCATAGTATTTAAGTTATGAACAAATGCTTCCATTGCTTGATAAGTTTGTCTGTTTGTTTTAGTAATAGCCTTATCATATGCCTTTTTAAATCCTAATTTAAGAGATTCGCTATCTTTACAATAAGAATAAAACTCTTCAACATCAAACTCTATAGAATTAAGCTTATCAATATCTTTACTAATCTTATCCATATTTATAAAAGACAACATATCTTCATAATCAAGTAAATCATAAATTTGCTGTTTAAATTGCTTTTTAAATGTCTTTAAAACTCCAGGTGCCATATAAAAGTCAAAAGCAGGAATACTCTGCCCACCATGTTGATCATTTTGATTAGATTGAACAGCTATAGCAGCAAGTGCTGAATAACTTATAATATCTTGTGGACTTCTTAAATGTCCATGTCCTGTAGAAAAACCATTTTTAAATAACTTATCTAGCTCTATTTGCATACAAGTTGTAGTTCCCATTGGCAAGAAATCCATATCATGTATATGTATAAGACCAGAATCATGTGCTTCGCTAAATTTATGTTTCATTAAATAAGATTTTGCAAACTCTTTAGATACCGTAGATCCATATTGAAGCATAGTTCCCATAGCAGTATCTCCATCTACATTAGCATTCTCTCTTTTATTATCATCTTCATTTGCAGATTTAAGACCAAGACCCTCTATAGTTTTCAAAAATTTATGCATTTTTTTCTCTTCTGAAAATAACATTCTTGATTGATTTCTTCTCTCACGATATTCAGAAAAATGATTAAACACCTCTTCATATCCTTTTTTCATCAAAGATTCTTCTATCAAATCCTGAATTTGCTCAATTTTAATCTTGTCTTGTTCTTTAAAATCTTTCTCGATTCTAGAAATAACTTCCTTATATATTACTTGAACATCTTTCTCAGAATATTTATGAATTTCATCATCACCATTCATTATAGTAAAATGATCCATCCCTTTTTTTATAGCTAATGCAATCTTAGCACCATTGAAATCGACTTTTTTTCCGTTGCGCTTCACAACAGTAAGAGCTGATATTTTTTCTAATTTTTCTACCATAATTTTAACTACCTCCAAACCTCTTATCTTTAACATCTTCATTATATTATTTATTGAAATTTAATTCAATATATTTTGACAAAAAATTAAAAAATCTTTTAACAACTTTTTCCAAAAATCAATTTTTTCGCATATTTTAGGCACTTGTATTTTATTATTCACTTCAAATAAATCCCTGTATTTACCTAACTTTATACCATATTATCTACTTTACACTGAATTTAACATTTTTACAAAAAAAGTGATTTTTCTAAAAATTTAAAAATTAAAAAACTAATTTTTTCAATATTTTTCACACAAACACTTTTAAAAAAATAAAGTACAAAATCCCTTTTAACAATGCACTACAAAAGAATAAATTTTTGACAACTTTTTCAAAAAAATTTAAGCTAAAAATTTTCAAAAATCATTAAACTTAAAAAAAGAAAATTTACTCCATAATTTTTTAATTTATTATTATATTTATACATTTAACATTATAATAAAGTTTTCTAAATATTGTACTTATTATTTTGATTTTAAAATTTTAATTTTATTCTTAAGTTTATTTATCTCTTCTAGTGATAAGCCTGTACTAGAATTTATAATTTTAGGGTTTACATCATTATAAATTAGATTTTTTGCTATTTCTATTTTTCCCTCATTAAATC
>CANSWR010000043.1 GCA_947650795.1 uncultured Bacillota bacterium
TTAAATGAAGTATTACATAGAAGTGAGTTACAAAGTAGTTATGATGAGGGAAGAAGTTTAGGATATGATGAAGGAAGAAGCTTTGGGTTTAATGAGGGAGAAACAAATAAGCAGTATGAAATAGCAAGAAATCTAATTTATAATGATGTGAATCCAGAAATAATAAATTCTAGTACAGGATTATCACTAGAAGAAATAAACAAACTTAAGAATAAAATTAAAATTTTAAAATCAAAACAATAAGTATAAAATAAAAACTTTGTACTTTCTGTTTACTTGACTATACGTTTACTAATTAGTATTAATGTGATACAATAAAGTTGGTGAAAAAGTATGTTTTTAGACGAAATAATTATAAAATTAGAAGCAGGTAGAGGTGGAGATGGATGCACCTCTTTTAGACATGAGAAGTTTGTAGAAATGGGCGGACCAGACGGAGGCAACGGAGGTAATGGAGGTAACATTATTTTTAAAGCTTCTGAAGGACTTAGTACATTAATAGATTTAAGATATAACCGCAAAATAAAAGGAAATAAAGGAGAAAATGGAAAAGGCGCTAATAGAACAGGAGCAACAGGAGAAGACATAATAATAAAAGTTCCTATAGGAACGACAGTTAAAGATGAAGAGACAGGTCTAATTATATGCGACTTAATTAAAAATGATGAAGAATGCATAATTGCAAAAGGTGGCCGTGGAGGAAGAGGCAATGCAAGCTTTAAATCTAACAAAAATAAAGCTCCTAAAATAAGTGAATATGGATTAAAGGGAGAAGAAAGAATAATAAAATGCGAATTAAAACTTCTTGCAGATATAGGTCTTGTAGGATTTCCAAGTGTAGGAAAAAGTAGTCTTATAAGTGTTATAAGTGCATCTAAACCTAAAATTGCAGACTACCATTTTACAACACTGGTTCCTAACTTAGGAGTTGTAAGTGTTCCAGGTAGAAACAGCTTTGTGGTGGCAGACTTACCAGGTATCATAGAAGGTGCAAGCACTGGAGTAGGATTAGGAGACAAATTTCTTAAACACGCAAAAAGAACCAAAATAATAGCATTTGTTCTTGATATGAGCGAGCATGATGGAAGAAGTGCCATTGAACAATATGAAATTCTTAAAAAAGAACTAAAATCTTATAGTGAAAAACTATATAATAAAAAAAGCATTATAATTGCTAATAAAATGGATGTTCCAATAAGTTTAGAAAATTTAGAAACCTTTAAAAAAACTTACAACAAAGAAGAAATAATACTAACAAGTGCAGTCACAAGAGAAGGAATATCAGAATTATGTTTAAAACTTAGAAACATATTAGATGAAGAAGAGAAAACAGAAATTTATGATAAAGAAGAATTTGAAAGTTATGTTTTATATGAATTCAAGAATGAAAAACCTTATGAAATAACAAAAGAAAATGATCATACATACATAATAAGTGGCCGTAAATTAGAAGAATTATTACATAAAACTAGATTTAATTCTGATGAAGCAGTTCTTAAATTTGCCAGTAAACTTAAAAATTTAGGAATAGACGAAGAACTTAAAAACTTAGGTGCTGTTGATGGTGACACAGTTAAAATTTTAGATGTAGAATTTACATATAATGAGAAATTAGATTATTAAAGGAGTATTTTATGATAGACAAATTTGTGCCAGATGTATATGCCCAGAGTATATATAGAATAAATTATGAAAAGCTTATAAAAAAAGGCATTAAATGTATAATATTTGATTTAGATAATACAATCGCCCCTGTAGATGTTTTATCTCCCTCAGAAGAAGCTATAAACTTAATGTACAAATTAAAAGAAATGGGCCTTAAACCTATACTCATGTCAAATAGCGGAAAAAAAAGAGTTGAACCATTTAGAAATGGACTTGAAGTAGACTCTTGCGCAGACGCCAGAAAACCGTGTAAAAAAAGTTACAACAAAATAATCTCTATCTATAGATTTAATCCAGAAGAAATCGCGTGTGTAGGAGACCAACTACTTACTGACATAATAGGCGCTAATAAAATGGGTATGACAAGTATACTAATTAACCCAATTAGCAAAAAAGATAGATTTATTACGAAACCAAATAGAATTATAGAAAACATGATTATGAAAATATTAGGTGCCAAAGATGCTTTTAAAAAGGGAAAATATTATGACTAAAAAATGTATAGGATGTGGCCTAATCCTTCAAAGTGAAGACAAAACAAAGCCAGGATATATAATAGAAAAAAAATTAGAAAGTGCTAACTATTGTGAAAGATGTTTCAAAGTAATACACTATGGTGAAGCAAAAGTTATAGAAAAAAAAGTAGATACTATAGAATTCATAAAAAAAATAAATAGTACTAAAATTCCTGTAATTTATTTATTAGACATAACTTGTATTAGTTTAGAAACATTAATGCCATTAAAACTGATAAAAAATGACGTATATTTAGTACTGACTAAAAGAGATTTAATTCCTAAAAGTGTCAAAGACAACAAAATAATAGAATATTTAAAAGAGAAAATAAAGAACATAAAAGACATAATAATTGTAAGCAACACAAAAAAATGGAGTATAGAAAAACTATATAAAAAATTACTTCAAGAAAAAGTGAAGAAATGCTATGTTTTAGGACACACCAACAGTGGCAAATCAAGTCTTATAAATAGTTTATTAGAATTAAAAGGCCAAAAAAGCTATATAACAACTAGTTTAGTGCCCAACACTACAGAAGAAGTAATGAACATTAAACTAGATGAAGAACTAACTATAATAGACACACCAGGATTTATAAACACTAAATCTATAGTTAATTTTATGGACATAAACAAATATAAAAACTTAATACCAAAAAAAGAAATAAAACCTAAAATATACAACTTAAGACCAGGATTTATGATTATCATAGAAGAATTTATAAGAATAGAAAACAATAGTAAAGACACTATACAGATGATATTTTACTTAAAAAACGAGTTGAAATATAGAAAAATGAAAATTTCAACAAGTAACGATTTAAAAATACTATTAAAACAAAATATATCTATTGAAAACAAAGAAGATTTAGTAATAGAAGGCCTTGGATTTATAAAATTCCCTAAAAGTTCAAATATTAGCATATACATACTAGATGAAAAAATAATAAGTAAAAGAGAAAAACTCATTTAGAGAGTAGGTGATTAAAATGGGTGTTATAAAAGTAATGGATGAAGTTCTTGCCAATAAAATTGCTGCAGGCGAAGTTGTTGAAAAAGTTTCATCTGTAATTAAAGAATTAGTTGAAAACAGTATAGATGCAGAAAGTTTAAATATAAAAATAGAACTTATAAATGCAGGAATAAAAGAAATGAGAGTAACTGACGATGGAAAAGGAATGGACGAAGAAGATGCCATTCTTGCTTTCACTCCTCATGCTACTAGTAAGATAAAAAACGAAAATGATTTATATTTTATTAATACTCTAGGATTTAGAGGAGAAGCTCTTCCATCAATAGCAAGTGTTAGTGAAGTAGAATTAAACACATTTTGTAAAAATGTAGCTACAAAAGTTTTGATAAAAGGTGGACGTTTAGAAGAAAAAGATATAAGTACAATAACTAAAGGAACTAGTGTTTTAGTAAAAAACTTATTTTATAACACTCCAGCAAGACTTAAATTTTTAAAAAGTTTTTATACAGAACTTAATAGTGTAGTATCTTTAATAGAAAGAATGGCCTTATCTCATCCTAACATATCGTTTACACTAAAAAGTGAGTCTAAAGAAATACTTAGAACAAGTGGAAGTAATGACTTGCTAAAAGCAATACATGAAATATATGGATTTAATGTAAGTAAAAATATGGTTTATATTAAAGGAGAAAACCTAGACTATCAAATTGAAGGATATGTAAGTAACATTAATATAAATAAGAGTACAAAAACTAACATGACAGTATTTATTAATGGCAGAATAGTAACAAATTCATATGTTATGAAAATTATAAAAGACGCATACCATACTTTTTTAGCAGAAAACAGATACCCAATAGTAGTCATAAATATAGAAGTTGATCCAACATTAATTGATGTCAACATTCATCCAACTAAACAAGACATAAAGATAAGTAAAATAGAAAGTTTAGAAGAGCTACTATTCTCATTAATAAGAGATACTTTAAATAAAACTGACAACACATTCAAAGCATACGTTGAAACACCCAGACTAAAAATAGAAGAATCAAAAGAAGAAACAAACAATATACAAGAAGAAAAAGTAAAAAATAAAGATGAAGAAGAGTATAAATATACAGAAGAACAAACGCTTAACTTTTATGTAAGTGAAGAAACACTTGAATACGAAGCCAATACAGATATAGATGAAAGTTATAGTACTGACGTAATAATACAACCAGTAGGGTTAGCTATGGGCACGTATTTATTCGCAAACGATGATGATAACATTTACATGATAGATATACACGCAGCTAATGAAAGAATAAATTATGAAAAATATTTAAAAGAACTTAAAGAACAAAAAACAAACAAAACATCTTTACTTTTTCCTATTAATATAGAATTATCTAAAAATGAATACATGACAGTTTTAGAAAATAGAAATTTCATAGAAAGTTTAGGAATAGACTTTGAAGAATTTGGTGTGCAAACAATAAGAGTAGTTTCCCATCCAACATGGTTAAAAGAAGGATATGAAATAGAAAGCATAAATAAAATATTTGATCTTTTAATAAGCATGGGCAAAAAATTTGATAGGGTAAAATTTAATGAGCAATTAGCTATCAATCTATCTTGCAAAATGAGTGTAAAAGCTAATACTAATATAGGTCTATTAGAACAAGAAATTCTTATAAAAAGACTAATGAAATGTGAATTCCCATATACTTGCCCTCATGGGCGACCGACTATTATTAAATATACAAAATATGAATTAGAAAAATTATTTAAGAGGGTTAATTAGGTGAAAAGAAATGAAGATTGTAGTAATATTAGGACCTACTGGAACAGGAAAGTCTGAATTAAGCATCGCGCTTGCAAAAAAAATGAATGCAGAAATAATAAATGCAGACGCAACACAAGTTTATAAAGAAGTAAATATAGGGGTTGCGAAAATAACAGAAGAGCAAAAATGTGGTATTCCACATCACTTGATGGATATAGTTTCTATCAAAGATGATTATACAGTCATGGATTA
This sequence comes from uncultured Bacillota bacterium, assembly GCA_947650795.1. Lineage (GTDB taxonomy): Bacteria > Bacillota_I > Bacilli_A > RF39 > UBA660 > MGBC139354. Next base: position 5,174 of record CANSWR010000043.1, read on the forward strand.
TCAAAGGGATGGACGCGCTATTTTAGATCAAAAAATAAAAGAAAATAAAAATATAATAATAGTTGGTGGAACAGGATTTTACATTAAAGCACTATTATATGATTATAAATTCACGCCAGAAGAAGCAAAAAGAAGTTATGATGGATTAACTAATGAAGAACTAAAAAGTAGAGTAGATGAAATATTTCCATCAAATGACATCCATGTAAATAACAGAAAACGACTTGTTAGATTTCTAAGCCATTATGAAGAAACTGGAGAAATAATTAAAAGTACAGAAGGAAAAGACAAAGCACTTTATGACTTTGTCTTAATTGGCCTTACTGCACCCAGAAAAGAACTTTATAATCATTTAGACAAAAGAATAGAAATAATGATGTGTGAAGGTCTATGTGAAGAAGTTAAAGATTTATACTTTGCTGGACTTACTAAAGCTCAAAACTTTATAGGATACAAAGAATTTACAAAATATTTTAAAAAAGAAAATAACATAATGGAATGTATGGAAGAAGCTAAAAAAAACACAAGAAAATATGCTAAAAGGCAATACACTTGGTTTAATAATCAATTTAAAAATGTTAATTGGTTTGAAGTTGACTATGACCACTTTAACAAAACAATAAAAAAAGTGAGTGACTTTTTAGACACCCTCTAAGAAAAACTTTTCATCAAAATTATGCTCTTTATCATCTAAGGTAAAGAGTTTTTCTTTCGTTATTAAAAAATAATTATTAGAATACTTTGCATTATTAGTATCATCCCAAGTTAAATCAAGGTGTAACCATTCATTATCTACATATACTAAATTCCAAACATGATTTTCACTACTAACTTTTAAATTAGGAATATCAAGTCTATCTAAAAAAATTGCCATCGCATCACTGTACCCAGAACATACACTAAATCCTTCTAGAAGACATCCATAAGCACTAGTGCTATCATACATACTACTTCCATCAATACCAGCATTATCATACTGAGCATTTCTGATAATATAATCATGAATTAAAGCAATTTTATCTCTATTAGATTTATTATTAATATTAAGTTCGCTTAAAACAAAATTTACTTTTTCTTCTAAAACATTAATCTTTTCTTGAGAATATTTATGAGTTACATCAATCTTTATCTCCCCATTACTAACTATTTTAGTATTTAAATTATAAAAACTATTAAACGGATGAACATAATTATTTATCTTACTTAATAATTCATTATCAAAAGCAATAGTTTCAATATCACTCATACAATCTTCATAACTATCAGGACAATAAAAAGTAAAATCTGTCCAACCATTATTTAAAACATTATAAAAAATATTCATAATATCATCTTTATTATAAGGAACAAAATCCTCATCACTATTAAAAACTATATAATTATAATTTCTAGTATATTGATTATTATTCTTTATAATAACCGTGTTATCATTAACTAAATAAGATTTTATAGTACTACTAATAACCTCAATATTATTATAAACAACCCACAAAACTCCAATTATAACTACTGTAAATAAAATATTTTCAAATTTTTTCATAACTAAAATTATAAATGAAAAGAATAAATATTTCAACTAAATAGACTAAAATATACAAAAAAAGACAAACGAAACAAAAAAATAGCAATTACTTGCTACTTAATGCATTAAGCTTTTTTGTTAGATTAGATTTATATCTAGCGGCAGTATTCTTTTTGATAACGCCTTTTGCTTGTGCTTTATCAATACGTTTAACAGCTTCTGCTAATCTAGTAGTTGCTTCTTGAACATTATTTTCATTAATACTCTTTAAAGCCTTTTTAATAGCAGTTTTCATACTAGATTTAACATCATTATTAAGTACTGCTTGTTTTCTACTTGTTATAATTCTCTTTTTAGCACTTTTAATATTAGCCACTTAACTTCCTCCTTCCAACATACACAAGTAGATTTTATCAAAATTGTGTATAAAAAGCAACAAAAAAATCAAATTAATAATAGGTGAGGAATATGTACAAAGATAGTATTTTTATAGAAGAAAGTGAAAAGTTAATAAATTCAAGTCTTATGAATGATGAAATAGAAGATGAAAATGGAATTAAAATAAGTAAAATAACAATAGACGCTAAAACAGCTAAAAACATAAATAGAAGTAAAGGGAGATACATAACAATAACTTATAACAAAGATACAGCTGCTAATGTAGTAGAAAACATTATTGACACTATCACTAAATCATTTGAAGACTTATTTGAATACATGAAAATTCCCAAAAAGAAAAAAGTCTTATTTGTAGGTTTAGGCAATAAAGATGTAACAAGTGATAAATTTGGATACTTAACCATAGAGAAAATAGAAGCTACAAATAAAACATACAAAATATATAAAGACACACAAGGTAGCACTAATATAAACAGTGTAGATTTTACCCGTGCATTAAGTGAATTATTAGAACCAGATTTAGTAGTGGTATTTGACGCATTAAAAGCAGAACACATAACAAGATTAGGAAACACAATACAACTTTCAACAGCAGGAATGTACCCAGGAAGTGCACTAAGTAATAAACTATCAGAAATATCAAAAAAAACTATAAAAACTAATGTAATATGCCTAGGAATACCTACAATAATAAATATGAAAGATATAACAGACAATAACCCAGATTTATTAGTATCAAGTAAAGACATAGATAAAGTCGTAGATAATATGAGTAGTCTACTATCAATTGTAATAAATAGACTATTCTAACATCAATCGACTTTTTTTGTATATAATTAATTGTAGAATAGTAGTAGGTGATAAAAATGGGAAGAAAATTTAAAGCTAAACTAAGTAGGGAGAAAAACTATAAAGGACTTATTTATGTCTCACTCTTTGCATTATCTTTTATTTGCACAATAAAACTTTTATATCCAGATACAGATTTTACAAAAGAATACTTACTTAGCTCATTATTAAGTGAAAGTACAAGAGGAAAAAGTGTAATAACTACAAATGCAGTAAAAAACATGACATCTCCTAAACAAATGATATATAGTAGTCTAAATAAAATAGTAGAAAAAAACAACCTAAGTGTATTTTCCAACATAGAAGATGATAATTATAACTATAATGACGCTAAAAGTGACTATGTAGAAGATCCTAATCCGACAAATATAGATAACCCAGTAGTCTACATATACAACACACATCAATTAGAAGAATATATGGCAGCGATGCCTTACGAATATTCGGTTAGACCTAACGTTATGATAGCATCCTACATAATGAGAGAAAAATTAGGAGAAAACGGTATCAGTGCATTAGTTGAAACAAACAACATAAAAGAATATCTTAGTAAAAGTGATATGTCTTATAACAAAAGCTACCTAGCGAGTGAATATTTTGCAAGAGAAGCACAAACTAAATATCCAAGCATTAAATACTTAATAGACGTTCATAGAGATAGTGTTTCAAAAGAATCTACTTACACAGAAATAGATGGAAAACCATATGCTAGAGTATTACTAGTTACAGGAATGGAACATACAACACCTGGCAATTCTGATGGATTCGCAGATGCTTTAAATGAAATATTAGAAACTAACTATCCAGGATTATCAAGAGGAATACTTAGAAAAAGTGGTACACCAGTACATGCAATATATAACCAAAATCTTAATGGAAAAAGCGTTCTATTTGAAGTTGGAGGAGTAGATAATAAAATAGAAGAAGTCAATAACACTATGGAAGCATTATCTAAAGTATTAAGTGAATATATAAGGAGGGATGAATGAAAGCTAAGAAAAAAAGAAGTCCATTACTTATAATAATCATAATATTATTTGGAATATATGCTTCCCTTTATTATCTAGCAGAAAGTGGATATTATGATTATAAAGAATATAATAAAATGATTATGACAGAAGAAGCGATGAAACAATTTGAAAATGACGTTGCTGCAGGAAAAGATATAACACTTAATGATTACTTAAATACAGAATTTAAAGATTACTCAAACAATGTAAGTAAATTAGGATTAAAAACTAGTGAAACCTTAGAAAACTTTGTTACAAAAGGCATAGGCGGATTTTTCAAAGTATTTAGTAAACTAGTAACAGGATAAAATTACAAACAAAAAGAGGCATGGCCTAGACTTATAATTAAATCCCTTAACTATCATACCTCTATAATAATATATGATATTAAACCATATTGTTTACTGTTTTATTAAAAGAGAAGCAGCTTTACTATAAGTTCTAGTAAGAAGTCCTCTCCCTAAAAGAGTACCACCAAAATATCTCACAACAACAATTAAAGTATTATCTAAATTATTAAAATTTATAACATCTAAAATTGGTTTGCCAGCAGTATTACTCGGTTCTTTATCTTCATTCTTTCTTTCAATATTTCCTAATTTATAAGCATAACAAAAATGCTTTGCTTTTTTATGTTCTTTCCTTAAATCATTTAAAATAATTAAAACTTCTTCATCGCTTGAAATTTCATATCTAATACCATAAAATTTACTTTTCTTCTCTATAACAACACTTTCACTAATCTTCTTCATAAATATATTTTAAATTAGAAATAAATATTTTTCAAGGAATTAAATCTCTTTTTTTTCATATAATTTCGTAGGGTGAAAATAATGACTATAGAAGATTATTTAAAAACCAAAAATAAGACAAGTGGAACCAAAAATAATTCTATTAAAAAAAGCATAATAGAAAGAACATTAATAACTATATGTATAGTCTTAACTCTCTTAGTTATTTGTAACATTAATGATAAATTTAGTACATACATTAACAAATATGTTTTTGAAACAAATTATAACTTTGCTAAGATTAATGCCTTATATAAAAAATATATGTTAGATTTAAAACCCAAAAAAGATAAAACTACTCCTGTAAGTAAAACAGATAATATTAATTATTATGATAAAAAAGATTATTTGGATGGTGTAGAACTAAGTGTGGAAGAAAATTATAATGTCACAATGTTAGAAAGTGGTTTAGTAGTGTTTATAGGAGAAAAAGAAGGATATGGTAATTCCATAGTAGTCCAGCAAAGTAACGGAATAGATGTAACATATGGCAATGTAAAAGAAAGTGACATAAAAGTTTACGATTATATTGAAAAAGGAAAAATAATAGCTACTGCATCTAACAAATTTTATATGACTTTTGCAAGTGATGGGGAGATATTAGACTATAAAACATATATTAAATAACATTCATATAGACATTACTACATACATAATAATATTATTATCCTTTTTAGCTGGATATTTTGAAATAGTATTTCTAACTATACTAATTATAATAATACATGAATTTGGGCATTTCATAACAGGATACTTTCTAGGACTCAATGTAAAAGAAATAAGAATTTTTATGTTTGGAGGAGTAACAAAACTAAATGAAAACCTAAATACAAATATTACTAAAGAAATATTAATGCTTCTCATGGGACCCATCACACAAATAATGTTTTGGATTTTAATCTATATATTGCATATAAAAGGGTATGTTGGAATTAATACATATGAAAAAATATCTATAATAAACAAAATTTTACTAAACTTTAATTTAATGCCAATCTTGCCATTAGATGGGGGTAAACTATTAAATAATGTATTAGATTTATTTTTATCATATAATCTTAGTCATATAATATCCATAATAATAAGTATAATATTTTTACCATTTATGTTTGTTTTTGATAATAAAATATTCACGTTAATAATCATAATATTCTTAATATTAAATATAAAAGATGAGATTATAATACATAAGTATAGACTACGTAAGTTACTTTTAGAAAGAAAACTAAATAATATATATTTTAAAAAAAGAATTTCCATAAATAAAATTGAAGAAGTAAAAAGAAACTATTCATTTATTATAAATAAAAATGGCATTAAAATAGACGAAAAAACTTATTATGAAAAATATTTCTTGCTTCAAAGTACATAATGTGATACAATCTTCCTTATTGAAAGGGGAAGATTATGATAAAAGACGAAATGGGAGTAAAACGTAATATAATTTTTATTGCAGAAATATTATCTCAAGTAGCTAGTATAGAAGGATTAGCATTTTCTTTATTTAAAGGATTTAAAAGAACCGAATGTGTTATACTATGTGTAAAAGAAGATAGCACCATTACAGAAAAAGTATTACAAGACAACTTTGGACTTAGGAATGAACTGTGTGAAATAAAAACAGGTGTAAATTTCCAATTCAGATTAGTTCCAAGCAGTACATTAACAGATGAAGTAAAACCTTATAATGCTATGGATTTAAAAAGTCTAATGAATTCAGAAATATTAGTTGACAAATATGGCAGACTAGTTAATATTCAAAAAGAATTAAAAAGAACTAAACAAGAAGCCTTAGGAACATATACAGATCAAATAAAACTAGAAGATGACGTTTGTACAAGAACTATGACTATATAAAGTAGTCATTCTTTTTATATACAAACATATAATTTCTAGTGTAGAAAAACATCAAAATTTGAGTTTAGGTAAAAATAAAACTTGACATAAAAAAATCAGAATTGTGA
>CANSWR010000044.1 GCA_947650795.1 uncultured Bacillota bacterium
TGAAGATATTAAATAGAAAATTGTTAAAACTATAAAAATACTAAAGTAAATTATGCTTCTTTTTTCTTTTTTAAAGATACTTATAAAAGTTTTAAAAGCTATTATGTCATCATTTTCTTTCCAACTTTGGATTTCTTCTATTTTATAACCAGCTAGTATTGCTGCTTTTTCTAGTGTGCCATAGTTATTTAATATAATAGAAATAGATGTTAGGTTATCATTAGTTTCTCTATATTTACTATATTCTTTTTCTAGTGATTTTTTTATTTTTTCTCTAACTTTTTGATATTTTTTTGAGTATGGTATTTTAGACATTAATTCACTAGTTATATTATCTATTGTCATGTTTTCCACCTTTATATTTATTTAGTTTTTATTTATTTGTTCTCATTCATGTAATCATCATTTGTTATGTTTCCATCCCCACTTACTGGTATAGCTTCGCCTAGAAAAGTAGGTTCTGGTTTTATAATGGATTTAACAAAGTCTTTGTCTCTAGCTAATATTTCTCTTATTTCTCTTTTTAAGTTTCCTTTGTATTTTCTAGTATCCGAAGAGTACCCATAAGCTTCTATTCCTAGAGATTCAGCTATGTAAAGAGCACGGTAAAGGTGATATTCTTGAGATACAATTATTACTTTCTTTACTCCAAATATTTCTTTAGCACGGTAGATACTATCATAAGTAGAAAATCCAGCATGATCCATAAATATATTTTCACTTGGAATTTCATGTTCTATTCCATATGTTTTCATAGCTTTTACTTCATTATAATTATCTTGTCCATGGTCCCCAGACATTATTATCTTATTAGATATACCTTTATTATAAAGTTTTAAGGAAGCATCCAATCTATCTTTTAGCATCGGACTAGGTTTTAGACCATTTACTCCAGCACCTAAAACTAGTATGCAATCAACTTCTTCTACTTGTTTTAAGTCTTTTAATTCTAATATTCTATTTCTTGTTTTAAGTTTAACGTAAAGGCTTAAAGAACATATCATTATTGTACAAACTAGAATTATTATTATGATGTAACTAATAATTTTTTTCATTGTATCACTTCCAATTGTAGATATTATATCATGAAATAATATTTATTTTAAAGAGAATTAATAAGGTTTATTATATAAAAAGCACAAGTTAAACTTGCACTTAAAAGAATTTATTTTTAGGATATCCTTTATTTTGGAGGTTTTAAATTTGTATAAATTTGTGGATATTTATTTTAAAGTAACAGTTAATGTTTACTTTGTTTTTTTATTTGTAACACTTTATTTGTGTTACCTATTATAATATATGTTTTTTTAAAAGTAGTGAATGTGTAAATTAATTACTTTTAAAACGATTTAGTATTTTGTTTTTTATTTCATCTTTTAGATGATTATTATAGTTTCATAGATTTGTCTTGCTTTTTCTTCTTTGTAGTTAAGTTCTTTTTGTAAATCATTTATATTTTTCTCTTTGTTTTTATTTCCTATTAAAAAGTGTTTTTCTAAAATATTGTTTATAACTTCACATTCTTTAATAGTTATTTGTATTTTTTTACTTAGAATGTTAATAAATTCTTTTTTATTCACTTTCGCCATACATTTTTCCTTTTGAATCTTGTTGTATTTCATAACCATATTCAAATATATAAGATAAGCTTACTAAGAAAAGTATGTATATGAAATCAAATAATTCAAAACCTATACCTAAATCCTTTTTAACAATACGAGATACTAATAATCCAGATATGCTTGGAATAATTATTGTAAGTATCATAAGTAAAGCAATACTTTTGATATATTTTATGTTTTCTTTAGTAAAAGGTGTATCTCCTTCATGTAAGTTAATAAATAATCTTTCTAGGTTTTTAAGTGTCATATATAATAGTATTAATGATATTATTAGACATATATATGCGATTTCTATTAATATTACACTTTCAAATATTTCATCATTTTCTAAAACATTTAATATTTCATTTAAAGCATATGCTTCTTCTTTTTTATCTACAGTAATATTTTTGTTTTTATATATTAGCGTGATGAATTTTTCTTCTCTTTTGTATTCTAATTCTTTATTAAATATTTCTATTCTTCCATTTGACTTTAATTCAATATTTTTTGCTATTATTGGTGTTGATATTAAAGCTATAGAAACTGCTACTACTCCTATTATACTTAGTATTTTACATATGCGGGCGATTATATATATTGCCTTACTTACACCTTTCATTCTACGTTGGTGAATGCTACTTAATTTTACTATTTTCACTATTATTTCTTTATCTAAGGATTTTAGATCAACTAAATCTTCATGTACTAAATCATTTATTTTGCAGTTAAATATTTTGCATAATTCCAATATGTTATCCATTGTAGGGTATGACTCAGCACATTCCCATTTAGATACAGACTGACGTGATACGCCTAGTTTTTCTGCTAATTGCTCTTGTGTTATGTTTTTTTTACTTCTTAAAGATTTTAAGTTTTCTCCAAATTTCATTAGACTTCTCCTTTCCTTAAACATTTTATATTTAAGTTAAAAAAAACTCTACCAACTTTTAGTTGCGAGCTTATTTGCTATTTAATAATGTGGAAAAAATAAGAAATACTATTAAACATAGTGTACAAATTGAAGCAGTTATTATAATGACTTTATCAAGTGAATCTTTGTCCATTACTTTTGTTGTTAAACGGTAAGAAATTCTTCCTAAATATACTCCTAGTGTATTGGTAATTATATTTGTAATGTCTAGAACTCCTGTTCCTAATATATGTTTAGAAGTTTCTAATATTATTATGAATATAAAACCTATTGCTACACTTTCAGAACTTTTTCTTTTAGATATTAATCCAAGATATATACCGAATGGAATAAATGCTATTAAGTGGATTATTGAGCTAAATATTTTAAAGTTTTCACCGTAGAACGGTATTAAGTTTATTTCGTCATATAAACCTGTTTTTGGTGGAATAGACATTTTAAATAAGAAAATGTTTATTAAGCAAATAATATATAATATGAACAGAATTATACAAAATATTTTCTTTTTCATAGCTCATCCTCACAATCTTTATTAAATTATATCATGTATGTATTATTATTTTCTTAACTTTCTTGTTATTTATACTATAAGAGTGTAAAGTTTTCTTTTTCTATTTTCAAAAAAATATGTCTTAATTTTTTATATTATAGTATAATTATATTAATAGGATAAGTTTTGAGAAAGGAGTCTTGTCTTAAGCGCCTGGACTTTTTTAGTTGACGAGGTTTGTAGTTATCGAAATATTCGGCGGATGCTACAACGGATTAGAGGTTCGTTAGATATATTATAAAAAATAAAATCAATATTATAACAAAAAATATATCTCCTTATTAGTTTTATTATGGAGGAAATTTTATGTGTGGAATAATAGGTTACATAGGTAACAAAAATGTAAGTGAAGTACTTTTTCATGGACTTTATTCGCTAGAATATAGAGGTTATGATTCAGCTGGTATGGCAATTAGCGATGGAAAAGATTTAAAGATAACAAAGTGTGTTGGAAGGGTTTCTAATTTAGAAGATAAATATAAAAAAGATAATAATAAAGGATTTTTTGGAATAGCTCATACTAGATGGGCTACTAATGGTGGGGCTAGTTTAGAAAATGCACATCCACATAGTGTTGGAAAAGTTACTTTAGTTCATAATGGTATAATTGAAAATGCTGATAATATTAAATTATCTTTAATTGATAAAGGCTATTCTTTTTCTAGTGAAACTGATAGTGAAGTTATTGCGGCTTTTTTAGATAATGAACTTAAAAATAATAATATTTTAAATTCTATTCAAGTTATGAGGAAGGAATTAAAAGGAAGCTATGCTTTAGGAATAATAATTGAAGGAGAAGAGTGTATTTATGCAGTTAGAAAAGATAGTCCTCTTTTAATTGGTGTTAATCGAAATGAATTCTTTTTAGCAAGTGATATAGCAGCTATTTTAAAGTATACAAATAAGTATTTTTTACTTGATGAAGGAGAAACTGCTGTGTTAGAAAGAAATGATTATAAAGTATATAGAGATGAGAAAATTATACATAAAGATATAATTACTACAGACAGTAAAAGTCAAAGTTTAGATAAATTTGATTACGAACATTTTATGTTAAAAGAAATAATGGAAGAACCTATAGTTTTAAAGAATTTAATTGATAGTTATAAAAATGGGGATAACATTAAATATTATGATATATCAAACTATGAGGAGGTTCATATTGTTGCTTGTGGTTCTGCTATGTATGCCGGCCTTATTGGACAAGCTTTGATTGAAGAAGAAGCTAATATAAAAGTTAATGTTTATGCTGCTAGTGAATATAGATATAAGAAGAAAATATTTAATTTAAAAACTTTAGTTATTTTAGTATCTCAATCTGGAGAAACTGCTGATACTATAGCTGCGATGAGAGAAGTTAAAGAAATGAATATACCTACTTTAGGTATTATAAACAATCCTAATTCTACTATGGCTAGAGAATGTGACTATGTAATTTTAATCAATGCAGGAGTCGAGGTTGCTGTTGCCACTACTAAAGCGTATATTAATCAAGTTTGTGTTTTAGCTTTAATAGCTTATACAACTTCTTTGAAAAAAGGATTATCTAATGATGTTAGTATAAGTGAGTTTGAAAGCATTCCTAATTTATTACATGATGTTCTTAATAATACTTTTATTTATGAAGAAATTGCTAAGGATTTATATGAACATAATAATTGTTTCTTTATAGGAAGAGGAATAGATTATGCTATTTGTATGGAAGGAAGTTTAAAATTAAAGGAAGTGTCTTATATTCATAGCGAAGCATATCAAGCTGGAGAATTAAAACATGGTACAATATCTTTAATTGAAAAGGGCATACCTGTGATAGCAGTTATGAGTGATAGATTTTTAAAAGATAAGACTTTATCTAATTTAAAAGAAACTTTAGCTAGAGGTGCTTATGGAATAGTTATTACTACAAGCGAGTTAGATGATTTTAAAGATTTTAGAAAAGTTACTTTACCTAGTGTTAATAGTTTTTGTCAAAGTCTACTAATAGTTCCTACTCTTCAACTTATATCTTATTATGTGTCTTTATATAGAGGTTGTGATATTGATAAACCTAAAAATTTAGCTAAAAGTGTTACTGTTGAGTAATAAAATTAAAAACTTATTTCAATTAAGAGATAAGTTTTTAGTTTGTATAATTTTTAAATTGTATTTTCAGTAAAGTATATTTCATACCATATTATGAATACATAAATTGCCCAGATTTTTTTGAAGCAATCTTTTTTTTCACTTTTATGGTCTTCTAATAGTTTTAATATTTTCTTTTCATTAAAGAATTTGTTGGCAGTAACTGATGTAAATTTTTCTTTTATTTGGTTATATATATCATCTTCTCTCATCCAAGCTCGTAATGGTACTGGAAAACCTAGTTTTCTTTTTTTGTATGCTTCGTTTGGTATTACTGATTTTGAAGCTTCTCTAAGTGCAACTTTTGTAGTTTCTTTATTTATTTTTGCATTAAATGGTAAGTTCTTTGCAGACTTATAGACTTCTAAATCTAAAAATGGTGTTCTTCCTTCTATTCCATACATCATTGTAGTTCTATCTGCGGCCTGAAGAAAATCTGGTATAAGCCAGTAATAGAAATCTAATGCTTGTCTAGTGCTTAGGTTACTGCTATTTTTATAATCTTCATAAAATGGCGCTAGTATATCTTTTGTATGTTTTTGATTTCCTACTTTTAATATATTTTGTGCTTCTTTATCAGTAAATACTCTAGCTAAACCTATATAGTAATCTTTTAATTTTTGACCTCTTCTATAAATAAAGTTAAATCCTCTAAACTCTTGTAATGGAGATGATATTAAAGATGCTAGATGTCTTATAATATAAGGTATTTTATTATACCAAGAGTGATCTATTTCTTCTCTATATGGCAAGTATCCTGCGAATAGCTCATCTGCTCCTTCTCCTGTCATAATTACTTTTACATCTTCACAAGCGATTTGAGATACAAAGCTTATTGCTACAGCTGAGGGATCTGCTAGTGGTTCATCCATATGATATAAAAATTTTGGTAATATATCCATGTATTCTTGTTTTGTTATAAATTTTGATTTATTTTTTATTTTTAGTTTTTCTGCTAAATCTTGTGCATATGATATTTCGTCATAATATTTATCTTCATAGCCTACTGTGTAAGTGTTTGATACTTTAGATGCGGATACTAAATAACTTGAATCTATTCCACTTGATAGAAAAGAACCTACACTTACATCGCTTATAAGATGATGATTAATTGAATTGTTCATAGATTTTTTTATGTTTTCAACACAGATATTATAATCTTGATTTGTCTCTTCTAATTCAAATTTAAAATATCTTTCTTTAGTTATTTTTCCATCTTTATATATTAAGAAATGTCCTGGATTAAGTTTATAAACATTTTTAAAGAATGTTTCTTCATTAGGATTAGAGTTGAAGCACAAGTAGCTTGATATTATACTTTCATTTAATTCTTTTTTGAAATCTGGATTTGGTAAAAATGCTTTTATTTCTGATGCGAACATAAATGTATCATTCATTAAAGTGTAATATAATGGTTTGATACCAAATGGATCTCTTGCTAAGAATAGCTCTTCTTTAGTTTTATCCCATATTGCAAATGCAAACATTCCTCTTAAATGATTAACTACATCTTTTCCCCATTGCTCATAACCATGAATAATTACTTCTGTATCTGAATCACTTTTAAATTTATGTCCCATTGTTCCTAATTCTATTTTTAATGTTTTATAATTATATATTTCTCCATTAAATATTATTACTAAAGTATTGTCTTCATTATATTTTGGTTGTACTCCTAAATTTATATCTATAATTGCTAGACGTTTATGTGCGAAAGCTACTAAGTCATCTATGTAAAATCCTTCTCCATCTGGTCCTCTGTGACTAATTTTTTCTGCCATTTCTGTTATAATTCTCTTTTTGTTTTTTTCTTTGTTTATAAATCCAACTATTCCACACATTTTAAATCTCTCCACTTATTTTTTAATTTTCTTTAATATATTATTATTTTAACATATATTATATATTTTTTCCATTTTCTTATTTAATATTATTTTTTCTACTATCTATTTTATTGTTATTAGTTTTAAAAAATTATTAAGTGATTAGTTGCTAAAATTCTATATAATTAAAGATTTAAATCTTAATTTTTTCTTACAAATATGGAAATATTTTTTAATGTGTTTTATAATTGTTATAGGAGGCAGTTATGGATATTTTAGTACTAGATGATGAAAAAGAAATTGCTGATTTAGTTGAACTTTATTTAAAAAATGAAAATTACAATGTTCATAAGTTTTATGATAGTAAGAGTGCGATTGATTATATAAATTCAAATAAATTAGATTTAGCTATTTTAGATATTATGATTAGTGGGATGGATGGTTTAGAAATTCTTAAATTAATTAGAAATAATGGATTTATATACCCAGTAATAATGCTTACTGCTAAAATAATGGATGCTGATAAGGTTAATGGTTTGACTTTGGGTGCTGATGATTATATTACTAAACCTTTTAATCCTTTAGAGTTAATTGCTAGGGTTAAAGCTCAGCTTAGAAGATATACTAAATATAATGATACTCCTAATAATAATGAGATTTATATAGATGGACTTTTAATATGTAGTGAAACACATAAGTGTATGCTTTATGATAATGAGGTTAATTTAACTCCAATAGAGTTTGATATTCTTTTATATCTTGCTAATAAACGAGGGGTTGTTATAAGTAGTGAAGAATTATTTGAAAATGTTTGGAAAGATAAATATTTAGATAGCAATAATACTGTTATGGTGCATATTAGAAGAATTAGAGAGAAATTAAATGATGAAGGTCGTGAACACAAATTTATTAAAACTGTGTGGGGAGTAGGTTATAAAATTGAATAGTAAAGAAATTAATAAATTAAAATCAAGAATTGCTATTACAGCTGTTTTAAAAATAATTTTATTTTCTCTAATTTTTATTCTGGTTTTTATTATTCTTATAGATGGAATTTTACAAGATCCTCTTGCTACTATTGTAAATAATTTTAGTCAAAGATTGTATGCTTATTTTAAAGCGAATAAAAGTCTATTTATAACTACATCGTCAATTTTTATTTTTTGTATTGCTTCTTTTTTTGTTATTAAGAATACAGTGAATAGTTTAACTTTGTTAATAAAATGTATGGATAAAATTTTAAGTAATCCGCAGGAAGAAATAAGTTTACCTAATGAACTTAATATTTTGGAAAGGAGACTTAATAATATTAGGGTAGATTTAATTACTAGCAAGAATAATGAGAAAGAAGCTATAAATAAGAAGAATGATTTAATAATGTATATGGCTCATGATTTAAAAACTCCTCTTACTTCTGTTATAGGATATTTAAGTCTTTTAAAGGATGAAGAGGATATAACTAAAGAAATTAGGAATAAATATATAAGTATTGCTTTAGATAAAGCTTATAGATTGGAAGATTTAACTAATCAATTTTTTGAAATAACAAGATATAATTTGAAAGAAATGCCTATTGTTAAAAATAATTTAGATTTGTCAATTTTACTTAGTCAGTTAGTTGAAGAATGTTTTCCTATTAGTAAGGAGAAGAATATTAAAATTAGTTTGAAATCTAAGAGTATAATGTTTTGTGCAGATGGAGATAAGTTAGCAAGAGCTTTTACTAATTTATTAAAAAATGCTATTAGTTATAGTTATAAAAATTCTACTATTTATGTAACTATGATGGAAGAAAATGATGAGATTAAAATTAGTTTTAAAAATAAGGGAGATATGATACCTAGTTATAAGTTAGATAAGCTTTTTGATAAATTTTATAGAGCAGATGAAGCTAGAACAAGTAGTACTGGTGGGAGTGGTTTAGGTCTTGCTATTACTAAAGATATTATATTGTTACATGGTGGAAAGATAAGTGTTTCTAGTAATGGAAACTTTATTGAGTTTATAGTAAGTTTGTCAAATAAAAAATAAACAAAGTTTGAGTATTTTTGTTTATTTTTTTTAGTTTTTGATTATTTGCTTTTTAAGTTTATAACAACAAGTTCTGGTTTATTTAGCATTCTTAGTGGTAACCCACTTGTTCCAATTCCTCGTCCGATTATCATGTACTTTTCATTTTTTTCGTATAGGCCTTTATCATACTTAGGAAAAAGTCCTTGATTAGGAGCATATAAAGATCCTAAAATAGGAAATCTTACTTGTCCTGCATGAGTGTGGCCTGTTAATGTTAAGTCAATATTTTGATTAACATATTCTTCAAAGTATTCAGGTCTATGAGAAAGTAATATAGTGTAAGTGTTTAGTTCTTCTGTTAAATTTTTTAGTGTATTTTTGAAAATGATTTCTGTTTCTTCTAGTATATTACTCTCTTTTATGAATTCTGGGTCATCTATTCCTATTAAATTTATTTCATCATTTTCTTTTGTTAATGTTATTTTTTCGTTTCTTAAGACATAGACACCTTTTTCTTTTAAGCTTTTTTCAAGTTTTATGTAAGCTTTTAGTGACTTTGCTTCATGATTTCCGGGTACGTAATAAATCGGTGCTGAGGATTTTATATTTTCTATAAGACTAAGTGCTTCTTTGATTTCAGTTTTGTCTATAAAATCTCCTGTAATTACTATTAAATCAGGTTTTTCTTCTAGTATTTTTTCTGTCAATTTTGTTTGTAATTTTTTTATTTTTGTATTGTGAAAATCAGTTATGTGCACAATTTTGGTATTGTTAAAAGTTTTAGGAAGTGAATCACTTTCCAGTTCATAATAAGTAGTTTCTAATGTAGAAATTTCAAAGTAATTATAAACTATAAAAGAAATTACTATAATTAAAAGCGAGAATATTATTATATATTTTTTCATTCTAAACTACTTTCTCCTGTTTTATAGTTTATTTTTATTTTATCTTGAACATTGTATACAAAGACATTAAATTTTATTCCTTTTCCTTCATCTTCTACTGAATAAGCTTCCATCTGTACACCTTTTGCGATTAAGTTATTCTCATCAAAAATTGGAGTTACTTTATAGAGTACATGGTTTCCAGTTTCGTTTATGTATTTAACAACTTTGTTTTCAAATTCAAGCATTCCTTTTGTGTTCATTTGTCTTGTACATGTTATTAAATTTTGGGGATTAGCATTTTCTCCAGTTAATTGATATCCTATTAAGTGACATCTATTATATAAGTATTTACCTTCTACTACATCATATTTTATTGTGTGCCAGCCTGACGGTTTAATCATACCAATAGATTCTCTTTCTTCTGTAGGCATTAAGTCTTTTCCTATATTAGCTATAGCATACGTACAACGTCCTAAAGAATCTAATTCTCCATAATATTCGTAAGAACTTTGTTTAAAATCTTCTTCTGTAAAATTAGGTTCATTATTATTTAAGATTACATATGGTTCATTATAATATTCTGGTATTTCTTTTATATTATATGATATGTTTTCTTTAGGTGTATAACCTAATGTCAGCATTACTTCTTCTCTAAAGAATCCTAATAGTCCTATTAACAATAAGCCTATTAATGCTGATGAAAGTTTTGTCGCTTCTTTTTTCAAATTTACCACCTTACCTTATTTAATTATACCATAATATTTTATTATAAATTCAGTATATTTTCCTATTTCTGATTTTACCCAAATTTTACCTTCTTCTCTTTCAATTATAGTTTTTGCTAAAGCTAAACCGATTCCTACACTTTCTTTGCTAGAGTTTTCCACTTTATAAAACCTTTCAAATATATGTGGTAAATCCCGACTTCCGTACTTAATCAATAAATAAAAGTGGTATAAAACCCCGTGAAATA
>CANSWR010000045.1 GCA_947650795.1 uncultured Bacillota bacterium
AAAAAAATGAATCTAGTTATAGATTCTTATGAAAACTTGTTTTCATTTTTCTTGACTTTGTGAACAAAATATAGTACAATACATTCTATTAATTGGGGGTTTTTATGGAAGATGAGTATATAAAGTTTTATTTTTCTGATGGTTGGGTACGTACTTATGAGAATGACGCTTGTGTTATGTCTACAATTTTTAATTATAGATGTTTTAAAGATATGAGTACAGGACTTTTATGTGTTGGATTTCCAACTTCTACACTTAGTCGTGTAATAAAAAAGTTACAAGCTTTAAAGGTTAGTTATACTTTTGTTAATTATAAGGAAGATGTTTTTAAAGATTATATGTCTGAAAATATGTATAAAGTATATCTTGATGCATATATTCCTAAGCAAAATAAAATTGAAGTTGGAGATACAGTAATTGTAGAGAATGCAAATACTAAAGAGTTAGAAAAGTTTGTTATTGAACCTGTTTTTGTTCAGAAAAGTTCTGATAAGTGGGGAAGTGTTTTGGTAGATAGTAAATCTAGTGAAAATAAAGTATTACAAACTAGTGAAGTTGCTAAGACATTACTTGCTTCTTCTAAAAATAAATTTGTTAGTTTAAGAAACAATCAATTAGAGTATGATACTTATTTAATTAAGGATGTAATTAAGCAAAATTATTATTCCAAACAACTAGGAATAAGTGAAAATAATTAAAAAATGAAAAAAAGTCTTGACTTTGTAGTAATTTTTAGTACAATATAGGTGGTGATGTCGAAATGGGAAGACCAAAGAAAGAAGATAAGGTAAAAACAACTGAAGAAATCGAGCATGAAGCTAAATTAAAAGAATTAGAAAGAGATGTTATAAGAGGTTTAGTTCAAGCTAGAAAAAGTCAGAAATTATCTCAAAGAGTAGTTGGTGAAAGAGCAGGAGTTATTAGAGAGACAGTAGCTAAGATTGAAAATAATCTTAATAGTCCACAAATAAATACGCTTATTAAATTACTTGAGCCTATTGGTTATACTTTAGGAGTAATACCTTTAGAAAAAGAGGAAGAGAATAAGAATGAGGTTCATGAATAGACAATGTTTTGTACATTGTTTTTTCTTTTGACAATTTTTTTACTTTTTTTCTTGAACTTTAAATGTTTGTCTTATATAATGAACTTAGGTAGAACATCTGCCGGAGGGGAGGTTAAATTAAAAAAGTGGCTAATGATAATTTAAAAAAGCCAGTTAATGATAATAAAGTACCTTTAACAGATGAAGAGAAGGACAAGAGAAAAAAGATTATCATTTTGATTGGACTTATAGTTGTTGTTTTAGCTATTTTGATTGGTACTGCTTATTATTTTTCTAATAGTGAAAAAGATAGAGATAGTGATGATGGTAAGAAAAATCCAGGTAATATCGTTAAACCAGTAGAAAAGGATGACGATGAAGATAAACCTGAGCCAGTGGTTAATAATAATACTAATAATGTTATAGTATATAGACCTGTTCAAAGACCGGTTCCAGTAGAGCCAACTGTGCCTGAAAATCCTACTACTATTACAGGTAGTGAGGAAGACTCTTCAGTAAATGTTGAGTTTGATTCTGAGACTAGAACTATCAATATAAGTGGCACTAGTAAGTATGTCGCTAAAGTTAATGAAAATTTTGGAGACGGTTTTAATAATATAGTACAAGTCAAAATCGTTTTAAATAGTAAATATGAGTATGCTGATTTAGAAAAAATGAATTTTACTGTTACAACTGATGTTAATAATGGTAAAAATAATTATTTTTTAGATATAGTACAAGAAGATGAAAATGGTAATTTATATTTCTATTGGTTACAAGCTGTTGGTAAAGAGTTTACTCTTTTGCCTAAGTTAACTATTGATTATGGAGACGGAAACGTTGAAGAATATACTATGGATTTAAGTAACCTAGCTGTCCAAACTCCTTTAGAAGAGGATGAGGCATTATCTAAAGCATTAGTACAATTACCAGAAGGTGATAAATTAGCTATTGGTGGAGCAGAATTAGATCTTAATTATAAGATGACAGTATTAGAAGACTTAATTTTAAAAGAAGAATCTGATAATACTACATTAATAGCAGAAGATACTACACAACCTGATAATCAAGTTGATCCTGATAATAATCCTACAGAAGATGCTACAGATAAAGATAAGCAATATGTTCTTAAATTTACTGAAGTAACAACTGCTTATGATAAAGATACAGCATTAAAGTTAGGATATGATGGTCATGAATACATTGTAGCTATTAGACTTTATGCACCAGAGAATTTTGTTGTAAATGATGATAATGTTAATAAGGTAATGTTTGATAAATCTCATTTAAAAGAAGGAGAAAAAAAGGTTTATGAAGTAAATGGTAATTATCAAGTAACTTCAGATAAATCTACATTTAAGTTATATCTTGATTCTGTTAAAAATAGATATTTTATTATTGTAACTATGGCTGTTGATGCTGAGTACATTGGAGATCCTTATGTTTCTATAGATTGGGATGGAGATGGAAATGAGCATGGCACTTTGACATATATTTTCGATTTTAGTGAGTTCGATTATGTAGAGTCTAAAGTTCCAGAGACACCGACAGATCCAAGTGTTCCACCTGTTGATACAGGAGAAACTACTGAGGATATAGATAACGATCAAAGTAATACATTAGCTTCTTCAAATCAAGAAAGTAGTATAGTAAGTGATGGTGACATTACAGATGATACTTTAACAGAAGATGAAGAAGATACAGATGATGCTTTGGACAATGATACTTCAGATATTCAAGAAAATACAGAAGATTCAGATACTACTAGTGATGAAGAGATACAAGATGTTCAAGATTTAGAAACGATAGAAGTAAATGAAATCAATGATTTGGATACTTTATAAGTGTCCTTTTTTCTTTACTTTAAAGATGGTAGCATGTATAATTTTATTAGTGATTGATATGAATATAAGAATACATGGAGAAGCTTATGAAGTAATAGTTATAAAGAAAAGAATAAAAAATACTTATATAAGAGTTAAAAGTGATTTAAAAATTTATGTATCTACTGGACTATTTTCAAGTAAAAAATATATAGAAGAGTTAATTATAAATAATGAAAGTTCTATATATAAGATGATTGAAAGAGAAAAGAAAAAAATAGTTAAATCTAATAAATTTTATTATTTGGGTAATGAGTATAATGTTATAAAAGTTAATACTTTTAAGAAACCAATAATTGATGGGAATAATATATTTGTTAAAGATGAGAAAGCTAGAGATAAATTTTTATTTGATGAAGCAAGAAGAATATTACCTTTGAGGGTTAAAGAATGTTATAATAATATTAATGCTGATATTCCACTGCCTAAAGTGGTTGTTAGAAAAATGGTTAGGAAATGGGGGCACTGTAATAAGGCAAAATGTATTGTTACTTTGAATAGTGAATTAATTAAATATGATATAGATGATATTGATTATGTTGTTATTCATGAGCTTGTTCATTTAATTCATTTTAATCATAGCAAAGCTTTTTGGGATACAGTGCAGTTTTATAAACCAAATTATAAAGAGAATAAAAAGAGACTTAAGGAGGAATAAAATGGCAGGAGTTAAATATTATAAGAAACTTAGAGATAAGAAATATATTTTAGAATATAGAAAATATATTGTAGAAGGATATCATTTAGTGGAGGAAGCTAAAAAAAGTAATCTTTTAGAAAGTATTATTGTTTCTGATATAAATAAATATGATTTTGATGTTCCAAAGGAATTATTGACTTTTAAGGATATGAAAGAAATTAGTTTTTTGAATAGTGTACCTGATATTATGGGTGTAGTGAGACTTAAAGATGATAGTAAAATATGTGGTAATAAGATAGTTATTTTAGATGATGTTCAAGATCCTGGAAATGTTGGGACTATTATAAGAAGTGCATTAGCTTTTAATGTTGATACTGTTATTCTTAGTTTAAATTCTGTCAGTTTATATAATGATAAGATGATTAGAAGTAGTGAGGGAACTATTTTTAATATGAATGTTGTTAGAATGGATATATTAGACGCTATAGAAATAGTGAAAAATATGGGAATAAAGGTTTATTATGCTGATATGTTTGGAGAAGAAAATCTTGATGATTTAAAATTAGATAAGTATGCTTTAGTGCTTGGAAGTGAAGGTCAGGGTATAAGTGATAAGGTTAGAAAAGTTTCTGATTCTGGAATAAAAGTGCCTATTAATAAAGATTGTGAAAGTTTGAATGTTTCTGTGTGTGGTGGTATAATAATGTATAAGTTTAGGTGATGTTATGGAATATGTTAAGATTGGTAAACTTGTAAATACTCATGGTATTAAGGGTGAGGTTAGAATACTTAGTAATTTTGATAAAAAAAATCTTGTTTTTGTAGTTGGTAGAAAACTATATATAGGAGATAATAAAGAATTAGTTACAATAGAAAGTTACCGACCTCATAAAGTTTATGACATGTGTGTATTTAGTGAATATAATTATATTAATGATGTTTTAAAGTTTAAAGGTAAAAATGTATATGTTAATAGAGAAGATTTGTCTTTAAATGAAGATGATTATTTAGAGAGTGATTTAATAGGAATGAATCTAATTTATAATAATTTAAGTTTAGGAAGTATTAAGGATATTATTAATAATAATGGTTATAAATTACTTTTGACAAGTGAAGATAAATATATTCCATACAATAAAGAATTTATAAGTGAAGTGAGTTTAAGCAACCGTGAAGTTATTTTAAAAAATTTGGAGGGAATAATATGAGAATAGATATTTTGACTCTTTTTCCTTCTATGTTTGTTCCTTTAGTAGAGGAAAGTATTATAAAACGCGCTATTGATAAAGAAATTGTAACTATAAATTTAGTTAATATTAGGGATTTTAGTGAACTTAATAATAATCAAGTCGATGATACTCCTTATGGCGGAGGCGGTGGTATGGTTATTATGTGTGATCCTGTTTTTAAGGCAATAGAGAGTGTTAAGAGTGATAAATCTAAAGTGATTTTAATGACACCAACTGGAGTGGTTTATAATCAAAGTTTAGCGTATGATTTGTCTAAAGAGGAACATTTAATAATTTTGTGTGGACATTATGAAGGATTTGATGAGAGAATTAAAACATTTATAGATATGGAAATAAGTATAGGAGATTATGTTTTAACTGGAGGAGAATTGCCTGCATCAATAGTAGCTGATTCTATTATAAGACTTATTCCTGGAGTTATAAGTGAGGAAAGTTTGAAAAGTGAAAGTTTTACAGGAGGTTTGCTTGATTATCCTGTTTATACTAAGCCTAGAGAATATAGGGGTATGAAAGTACCGGATGTGTTATTAAGCGGAGACCATAAAAAAATAGATGAGTACAGGAAAGAAGAACGATTAAGGATAACTAAAGAAAAAAGACCAGATATTTTAATTTGAGGTGAATGTATGTATTATGTTAAAAGGAAAATTAAGCGCGCTAAATGTATTGGAGTAGGAGATATTAGTGGTATTCTTACTAAGACTCGTGGAAGTAAAGCAGCTATACAAGTTAGTAAAATGACTATTTGTGATAAAACTATGAGAAATCTTCATGCTAAAAAGCAAATGGATAAGAAATTTTCTTCGCTTTATAATTTTATTTATAATTTTTTAACTAGTGATGATAATAGTGAAGATGGAGTAAAAGCATGTTTAGGAGAAATTGAAAAGATAAAATCAGCTCTTTTTAATAAGTATAAAGAGGAGCTTAAAAATAAACAGTATAGAGAATATCTTACAAAAATAGTGCTTACAGAAAATGAGTTTAGAAATAAATATTTTGAAAGAGAATTTTATGCTAATTTGATTAAGGATACTATGAATAAGATTAATTCAGGATACGATGAAGAAGTTGAGAAAGGCAGAAGTAGATAGATGTTAGAGTTTGGACCTGATTTAGAAGAGTTTATTAAAGTTAATTTTGATAGAAAGAATATATTTGATAATGGGTTTTTAAAAGAAATGAGAGAGGTCTCATTAAAGGATAGGAAGTTTTCTTATATAGAGCAAATAGAAAGTAAATTTGTACTTCTTAGAGGACTTGATACATGTGCTGTTTATGATGAACAACGCATAAAAATTTATAAAATTAATAAGATGTTACAATATTTGTTTATTATGAAAATTTTTAATATGAGATATAATAAGGATGGCTTTAAAATATTTGTTTATGCTGGCATTCTACATGAGATAATGCATTCTTATCATTTAGATATGTTTATAAATGATAAGAGTCAAGATACTTTAAATACTATTATTAAACATAGTATGATGGTTTGCAATGGTGATATAGAATTAAGTGGTAAAAAAGTTAGTTATTCTGATGAGGTAAAAGCAGATCAACTTTATAAGAAATATTATTCTTTTTTTCCAGAGGAAATACACGCTTTTATGACATCTCTTTATTTTATGCTTAATGTTTATACTAATTTAAAACCACAAAATGTTAATGTGATATATGATTTTTATGCTTATTTAATACTTTCTAATGTTGAAACATATATATTTAAGGATAAAATATATTCGCCAATTAATAGGTTTTATAAAATTATTGATAGACTTGATATATTTTATAAATTAGATTTTGATAAATATGATTTAAGAGAAAAGTTTGTTTATGGTATGCCTCTTACTAGAGAAGAGTTATATAGAGTATGCTATCCTTTTATAGTTTTTAATGATTTAGGTGAAATCTTTTTAGAAGATGAAAAAATAGCAAGAAAGAAATGGGTGAAGAAATATGTTGAACGATGATATTAAGAAATTTGTAAGTGATAATTATGAAAGTTTTGTTAATTTTGATGATAAAGTTTTTAATGAATTATGTATGTTAATTAGAGAAGTCCATAGTTTGAAATTTTATTTACATAAAATAGTTAATGAGAGAATAACTAGAACTCCAAATGTTACTTTATATGATGAGAGTGGTATGATTTTGATGGATGCTACTAGAATTTATAATTCAGCTCAGAAATATTATGAGAAAGGGGTTTTTAGAGGAAAGGTAGAAGATGTTCGAGCTTCTATGATTTTAAAAGAAATTTTTCAAATGGTAAGGTATATTATTGATTTTAAAAATATTGATAATTGTGTAGAAAGTGATAAAACTCCTATTAGGCATGGATATATGGTTAGACTAGGTAATTTTAATTTAGATTTATATGCTAATTCTGCAATTGATATGTATACTTGTGATAAGATTTTTTATGCTAATAGAGATTTGTATCCTAATGAGAGGAGAGCTAGAATTCAAGCAATAAAGGGTGTAATTGATTGTTATAAAGATTATAGTTTTTGTAGTGAAGAATTAATAAGTGATTTACTTATTATACTTCTTGAAACTAAGATGGGTGGTTATAGTAGATTAAAAGGAGAACTTGTGTGTCCACTTTATAAATTTTATAGTTTGGTAGGGAACTTAGATCATTTTGCTCCACAATTTTATGATTATTATAGTTTAGATGAGAGGATTGAAATGGGAATGCCTTTAAGTGAAGAGGAATTAAGTACTACTATTATAGACACTTTGGAGTTAAATCATAATGATGAGAAGGTAAGAAAGTTTGCAAGAAATTATGTAAAATAAAAAAGCTGGGATATCCCACAGCTTTATAAAGTATTTGGGTTAAACCCCCCTGATACTTCTTGGTTTAATAATATACTATAAACGATTATTTATGTCAATATAAATGTTTATTTATAACTTAATGTACTAAAAAGTGCACTAATACTTGAAATATATATATGTTTGTGTTATTATATATTTGCTTAATCCGCTGGACTATATGTTTATGATTAAATTAAAGCATAAAGGAAGGATGTATATAATGAATTTGATTGATAAGATTAACAAGAAACAAATTAATCCTAATGTACCTGAATTTAGAGTAGGAGATACTGTAAGAGTAGATGTTAAGATTAAAGAAGGTAAGAGAGAAAGAATTCAAGCTTATGAAGGTATTGTTACTAGTCGTAAGGGTGGAAGTGTTTCTGAGACATTTACTGTTAGAAAGAAAAGTGGTAGTGTTGGTATAAACAGAGTTTTTGCTGTTAATAGTCCACTAATTGATAAGATTACAGTTATTAAAAAAGGTAAAGTTAGAAGAGCTAAACTTAATTATTTAAAAGATATTAAGGGAAGTATTAAAATTAAAGAGAGAAATTAGGGTTTCCTAATTTTTTTTTGCTTTTTTTTGTTGTATAATAAGAGTGTTAAATTTATAAAAATAGTAAATGTTTATGTATGAATAAAAGGAGAGATAAAGTATGGAAGAAAAAAATGATGGAAAATTAGTAACTTTTGTTAAGGGGCTTTTACCTTATGTAATTATAGTTGTTGTTGTTGTGCTAATTAGAACTTTTTTGGTCACTCCAGGTATTGTTAATGGTTCTTCTATGGAAGATACTTTGTTTAATAATGATTTAGTTATTATTAATAAAATTGGTCTTAAAGGTGGCATTGATAGATTTGATATAGTGGTTATTGATTTTGAAGATAGCGCTATTATAAAAAGGGTTATAGGACTTCCAAATGAAAAGGTGGAGTATAAAGATAATAAATTATATATTAATGATAAGCTTATGGAAACTCCTATAGATTTTGAAGCTACAAATAATTTTATTTTGGAGGCAGATGAAAATCAATATATAGTGTTAGGGGATAATAGAAATGTCAGTAAGGATAGTAGAGTAATTGGACCAGTAAGCATTGATAATATTAAAGGTATTGTTGGTTTTAGAATATTTCCTTTTAGTAAATTTGGAGAAATTAAATGATTAATAAGGTAATAAAATTTTTGTGATAGATAGATTATTTACTTGTGAAATTATATAATTATTTCACAGGTAAATAGTAAATTTTTAGGAGCGATATAATGTTAGAAATAAGGCGAGAAAGTCAAAGTGATTACAAAGAAGTATAATGTTATAAAAATAGCATTTGAAACAGCAGAGCATAGTGATGGAAATGAACATAATTTAGTAGTAGCATTGAGAAGAAGTGATAATTTTATTCCAGAATTATCATTTGTTGCTATTGAAGATAATAAAATAGTTGGATATATATTATTTACGAAAATTAAAATAGGAGATTATGAAGAAATAGCTTTATTATGTTATCATTATTCTGTTGTTTTGGGTAGTGAAAATTATTATCCAAAGTTTAATTATATCCCAGCAATACAATATGGAATAAAAGCTCCTTTTGAAGTGCCTCAGCAAAACTTTATGGCTATAAAGTTAATTGATACAGAGATAGAAATAAAAGGTACTGTTGAATATGCAAAGGAATTTGGAATTTAACTAACAAGTTGTAATTGTACAATTGAATAATTCTTAGTAATTTAGTGGCTAAAAATCTTACTTAGTAGAGTCTAGATAATAATTAGAAGTAGGCCTTGAAATGAAACTATATGGTTAGTTTATGCGTAAATAATGAAAAAATAAAAAATATATGATAAGCAATTATCAATGAAAGAAGGACGTAATATATGAAAATTAAAGAAGTGAGTGTTAATGATTATTTAACTAAGTCAAATTTACCTGCTAGTGATTATGTAATTAATCCATATGTTGGATGTTCTCATGGATGCAAATATTGTTATGCTTCTTTTATGAAAAGATTTACTGGTCATATAGAGAATTGGGGAGACTTTATTGATATAAAGAAATGCAATAAAAAGATTGATTTGAGGAAAATATCTGGAAAAAATGTTTTTTTATCTTCTGTTACAGATTGTTATAATGAACTTGAGGAAAAGTTTCTTATTACTAGAGGGATATTAGAGCAATTAGTAAATTCAGATTGTTATTTATCTATATCTACAAAATCTAGTTTGATTTTAAGAGATATAGACTTATTAAAACAAATAAAAAATTTAACAGTTAGCGTGTCTATAAATACATTAGATGAAAGTTTTAAGAATGATATGGATAAAGCTAGTTCAATAAAAAGTAGATTAAATACTCTTAAATATTTGCATGAAAATGGAATATATACAGTTTTATTTATGTCTCCAATATTTCCTTATATAACACAATGGAAAGAAATTATTGAAATCTCTAAAAAATATGTAAATGAATATTGGTTTGAAAATCTTAATTTAAGAGGAAGTTATAAAAAGGATATTTTAAATTATATAAAAGAAAATTACAATGAGTTATATCCAAAATATGAAGAAATATATGATAATAAGGATAATAACTATTGGGAAATACTAGCTGATGAAATTAATAGTTATTGTGATGAAAATAATATAAAATATGTAAATTATTTTTATCATAAAGAACTAGTGGCAAAAAAGAAAAATGTAAATAATTCTTAATTGGAGCAAAGAGACAACTTTATGGTAATGTGAAAGTAGAAAAATGTGTGTATGGAATTATATAATAAAGAAGAAATGATAAAATTTTTCACTATAATGGATTAAGACTTTGCTATCATTATAATCTTATATAATCCAAATAAAATAAATCAAAAAGTATTATAATTAGCGAAAAATAATTATTTAAAGTGTAAAATATGGTAGGAATTAGAAAGGTGATTACGACTTTGTAACCCCTCTCAAAAACTAAAAGAAAGAAGGTGTTAAATTTGAATAATAAATTAGAAACAATATCAAATTTATTTGAAGATAAAGAAATAAGAAGTATTTGGGATAGTGAAAAAGAAGATTATTATTTTAGTGT
>CANSWR010000046.1 GCA_947650795.1 uncultured Bacillota bacterium
TAATAACAAAAAAAGAAGATGTGAAAGTTAATCATTAACTTTCAACATCCCCTTAGAAATTGTTACAACAACAATCAGTTACGTTAGACACACAGTTTTCTTCACAGCAAGTATAACATGGACTATAAGAATGTTTATAAATATGATGGTTTATTACTCTTGTGTTTATTGGCATGATATGTGGTACTTCATGAACAAATTCTCTGTGTATTACTCTTTCTTGTGGGCATTCATATATAGGCGAACAAGGCATACTCATGACGCTAGTTCCTCCCATGTATCCATAGTTAGAACCTGCCATACAACAACTATTTGACATTGGTGACATACCACTCATTTCAACTGATTTGTTTTCTGTAAATGTTTCTTTACTAGAACTTGTACTAGATTCTACTTCATATCCACTGTACATTCCGTTATTTTGATTATACACTAACCTCACTCCTTTTCATTTATAATCTATGAATTATAGTGATTTTGTGTGTAGGCTATTTTACTGACATTAGTTTGTTTAACTTCTTTATTAATTTTAAATTTTTTAATTAAAATGGTAATTTCATATTTCCATTTGTAAGTTGCTTCATCATCTTTTTCATGTTTTCAAATTGATTAAGTAGTCTATTTACTTCTTCTACTGATGTTCCACTTCCTTTAGCTATCCTTTGTTTTCTAGTAGCTTTTAATATTTCGGGATTTTTCCTTTCTTGTGGTGTCATAGATAATACTATTGCTTCGACTCTTGCCATTATTTTAGGATCTATATTTATATTAGTAAGTCCTGCTTTTTTTGCTCCAGGTAATAATTTTATTATGTTTTCTAAGGGTCCTAATTTTTTTATGCTATTCATTTGTTTTAAAAAGTCTTCTAAGTCAAAATTTCCTTTTTTCATTTTTTTAGCTGTTTCTTTAGCTTCTTCTTCATCAATTATTTCACTTGCTTTTTCTGCAACTCTTACTATATCTCCCATTCCTAATATTCTATCTGCTATTCTGGTTGGAACAAATTCGCTTAGGCCATCCAGTTTTTCTGAGTCACCTATTAATTTTATAGGAATATTTGTTAGATGTCTTAATGATAAAGCTACACCACCTTTAGTATCACCATCCATCTTTGTTAAGATACATCCAGTTAATTTAAGGCGATCATTAAATCCTGTTATAACATTTATTGCATCTTGACCCATCATTGCATCTATAACAAGTAATGTTTCATCTGGTTTTACTTCTTCTGATATTTTTGCTAATTCGTCCATAAGTGTTTCATCAATTTGTAGTCGGCCTGCAGTGTCTATAAGTACATAGTTGTAACCATTCTCTTTTGCATATGTTATAGCATTTTTGGCAATTGTTGTTGGATCTGATTTTCCTTCATCATATACTTCTATGTTTAAACTTTTTCCTATAGTTTTTAATTGATCTATTGCTGCTGGTCTATATACATCACATGCTACAAATAAAGGTTTTTTATTATGCTTTTTTCTTACTAAAGCACCAAGTTTTCCAACTGTTGTTGTTTTTCCGCTTCCTTGTAGTCCACTCATTAAAACAATTGTCATATTATTATTCATGACTAATGGGCTATCAACTTTCCCTAATAAATCTATTAGTTCATTTCTAATAATATTTGCAAACATTTCTCCAGGTTTTAAGCTTTTTCTTACTTCTTCTCCTAATGCTTTTTCTTTGACATTGTTTACAAATTCTCCAACTATCTTGTAGTTTACGTCTGCTTCTAGTAAAGCAAGGCGCACTTCTCTTGTCATGTCACTTATATTTTCTTCTGTTATTACTCTATAACCTTTGACTTTAGTTATTATATTATCTAATTTATCTCCTAAAAATTCAAACATACTTTACACCTCGTGTAAATATTATATCATAATTATTTGAAAAATATCATCTTTTATAGTATGATAAATTTATTTATTACAAGGAGGTTTTAAATATGATATTTTATGAAAGCTTTGAAGTTTTTCCAAATGTGGAGAAACTACGAATATTTAGAGAGGAATTTTTGAAAAATTTTAAAGGAGACTTAATTAATAAGATTATTTCTAGAAGTGATAAGTGGTATAAATATGATAAAGGAATTTATACACCTAGTACTATTGGTCTTAGTATTAAACCATTAGTTGTTAAAAATAGTGAAAAAGAAGTAATAAATTCACATTCAACAGAAATTAGAGATTTTATTAATTATGGTATTCAAGATAAGAAAAAAGTTAGTGCTTTAAGATTGAGAAGTAATAGTGATGTAAAATTTCTTAATCCTATTAATAAATTTTTCTTTTTACTTGAAGATCCTCAAAAACTTGGTAGAACTTATAGTACTACTGCATTAGAAATTAATGAAGATTTATATAATATGGCAATGATACAATGTAGAAATTTCTTAGCTACTACTACTCCTGATGATTTAAGCAGATATTCAGAATTTTTTGAAGTTAGTGATGAAGCATATGCTGGTATTAAAATAACTGAGCAAGCTATTTCTGACTTTAATAGATGTGGCATTATTAGTGAAGGAGAATTAAGAAATATTTTAAATACTCTTGAAGCTACACAAAGATCAGTATTGTCTTTAAAAAGATAAAAGAATTATGAAAATTACACTAGTTGTAATTTTTTTCTTGATTAATATTAATATAATAGTATAATTATTCAGGAGGTTTTAATCATGGCAAATTTTAAAAATTATTATATTTTTCCTAAAGAAGAGAGTTTTAATAAACTTAAAGAAGATTTTATCCGTTCAAATGATAGTTATTCTTTGTGTTCTATATTTTCATCAAAGTTAGATTGGTACAACTATAAAAATGGTATATATAGAGTAACAGACATAGAAGATTTTAATATTGAGTTTTTAAAAGGTAATATTTTAAGTATGAATTTAATACATGATTTTATTAGGTTAGGATTGTCTTCTGGTTTTCAACTTAATGGAGTGGATTATCAAGAAAAAAAGTATTTTATTTTATCTTGGGCAAGTGCAATTAAAGAAGATGAAGGTTTCTTTTTTAAGCAAGCAGCTTTAATTAATGAAGATATTTATAATATTTATATGATAAAAGCTAAAAGATTTCTTTTAACAACTACTCCTAATGATTTAAGTAGATATTCTGATTTTTTTGTTGTTTGTAATATGGATGGTCATAGTATAAGCACTAATTCTATTGAGCAAGAATATAACAATGGTATTATTACTTTAGAAGAAATGAATAATAGAATTAATATTTTAGAAACTCAAGAACGCGCGATTTTATCTTTAAAAAAATAAACTGCACTTTTGTGTGTAGTTTTATTTTATAATATTTTCTAATTCTGTTTTTGTTTGTAAGTCTTTTGTACTGGAAGATATTTTTTTTATTTGTTCATATAATTCGCTTATTTTTAATATTTCTTCATATTTTTTTAATTTTTCACTAACAGATTTAATTGTTTTACCTATAATAGTTTTACTTACGTTTAAATTTTCAGATATTTCGCTTAAAGAATAATCTTCATAGTAATAAAATTCAAAGTATTCTCTTTGTTTTTTTGTTAATAAGTTTTTATATATTTCATATAGGTTTAATAATTCTTCTCTTTCTAACATGATTTTAGATCCTTATATAAATAGAAAGCTATTAAAGTTTTTGGGTCAGTTATTATTCTCTCTTTTATTAATGATTCTATTTCTTCAATTTTATAAAATTTTACTTCATCTACTTCATCACTTTCTTTAGGAGTTGTTTCTTTTGTTCTTACTTTTATCAAATATATATTCATTTCCCCATCTGACATATTTTCTATTATATTATAAGTTAAAATGGGGTTTTCAGATATTTCTAAAATATCATTTCTTAATATTCCACATTCTTCTTCTAATTCTTCTATGATTATTTCTTGTTTTGAAATATTTTTATCTAATGTTCCTGCTGGTATTTCTAATGTAGTTTTACCTAATATAGGTCTATATTGTTTGACAAGTGCCATTTTGCCTTCCTCATTTATAACTATTCCTGCTGAAGCTCCACGAAGTGCCACTTTAGTAAATTTTTCTATTTTCCCATCTCTTTCTCTTTCACAATCGTATATTTTTACATATCCATCATATACTAATTTCATTATTTCCACTCCTTAAATAAGCCATATATGTAGTTTTCTATATCAAATGGTATTAAATCTTCTTTTTTTTCGCCAAATCCTACAAACTTTACTGGTATTCCAATAGCTTCTTTTATTGATAAAACAATTCCACCTTTTGCTGTTCCATCTAATTTAGTTAGTATTATACCTGATATTTCACAAATGCTAATAAAATTCTTAGCTTGACTTATTCCATTTTGTCCTGTAGACGCATCTATTACAAGCAATATTTCATCTGCTTTTCTTTCTAATTTTTTTTCAATAACTCGGTTGATTTTTTCTAGTTCTTTCATTAGATTTATTTTATTTTGTAATCTACCTGCAGTGTCAATAATAGCAACATCACAATTTGTTTCTATAGCTTTATCTAATCCTTCATATACTACACTTGCTGGGTCTTTTTCATCTGTACCATAGAATTCTGTGCCTATAGTGTTAGACCATTCTTTTAATTGTGTTACTGCTCCTGCTCTCCAAGTGTCTGCTCCAATTAACATTATTTTTTTGCCTTCTTTTTTCATTTTATCTGCAATTTTAGCTATACTTGTTGTTTTCCCTACTCCATTTACTCCCACAAATAAAATCGTTGTTATTCCTTTATCATTATAATTTATTTTGCTAGTTAATTGATCGTCACCGACATATATTAAGAATAATTCGTCAACTATTACTTCTTTTAAGTATTCAAAATCCTCAATATTTTCTTCTTTTACTCTTTTTCTAAGTCGCTCCATAAAGTCCATTGTAATTTTAACGCCTAAATCTGCCATTATTAATATTTCTTCTAGTTCTTCATAAAATTTTTCATCTATTTTTGTATATTTTATTCCTAATAAACTAAGTTTACTCACAAAATCTTCTCTAGTTTTTGTTAATCCTTCAACATATTTATCTGTAGTTTCTTTTGTTTCTTTACTAAATACATTTTTGATTTTATCAAATAATCCCATGACGCCACACTCTCTTTCTTTTAAATTATATCATGTATATTTTATTAATAGAAGTTTTAATTATTTTATATTATAATTAGTGTGGATAATATTGTAAACTAATTTTTTATTTAAGATTTTATGAGTCCGTTTTACTTCAACTGGAACGGTAGTTATGGCAACGCGGACGTGTTCTTTGTGCGTGGTTCTGATTATCCTGGCCGCTTGAGCAATGTTAACGTCCATAGCACTAATGGAGTCGTTCGTCCTAGTAATTTCTCTTTAGAAAAAAGAATTTTTTCATAATTTATATTATAGTAGAAAAAATTTAGGAGAAACAAATATTATTCATTGTCTTTGACTAAAAAGTTTTTTAATATAAGATTGGTACTTTATGGGGAATATTTTATATTATTCTTATAGTTTTAAATTATGTAGACTTTAATATATTTATATTTAATAAAGCTTAAACAGTTATTATATTATTAATAATAGATGTTTTAATTGTTTTGTATTATAATTAGTGTGGATAATATTGGAAAATAATTTTTTATTTATGATTTTAAGCGTCCGTCTTACTTTTGGTATAGCAATTCTGGCAACGCGAACGTGTTCATTGTGCATGGTTCTGATCTTCCTGGCTACTTGAACAACGCGAACGTCAATAACACTAGTGGAGTCGTTCGTCTCAGTAATTTCTCTTTAGAAAAAAGAATTTTTTCATAATTTGTATTATAGTAGAAAAGATTTTAGAGAAACAAATATTATTCATTGTCTTTGACTAAAAAGTTTTTTAATATAAGATTAGTACTTTTGAAGGAATATTTTATATTATTTTTATAGTTTTAAATTATGGGAACTTTAAATATATATAGTTCATGAAGCTTAAAAATTTATAAAGATGTTAAGAATAGATGTTTTAATTAATTTGTATTATAATTAGTGTGGATAATATTGGAAAATAAGTTTTATGAGTCCGTTTTATTGGCATATTACTTATAGTAACGCGAACGTGTTCTTTGTGTATGGTTCTGGTGGTCCTGGCTACTTGAGCAACACGAACGTCAATGACACTAATGGAGTCGTTCGTCCTAGTAATTTCTCTTTTAAAAAAATTTTTCATAATTTTTATTATAGTAGAAAAAATTTAGGAGAAACAAATATTATTCTTTGTCTTTGACTAAAAAGCTTTTTAATATAAGATTAGTACTTTTTGGGAATATTTTATGTTATTCTTTATGATTTTAAATTACCTAGATTTTAATATATAGTTTATGAAGCTTAAAAAATTATAAATATGTTAAGAATAGATGTTTTTTTGATTTTATATTATAATTAATGTGGATAATATTTTTTAATTTATGATTTTATGAGTCCGTATAGAACTAATAACGCGAACGTGTTCGCTGTGAATGGTTCTAATTATCCTGGCTACTTGAGTAACACGAACGTCAACAATACTGATGGAGTCGTTCGTCTTAGTAATTTCTCTTTAATAAAATTTTTTCATAATTTAGTTTATTGTAGAAAAAGTTTGAGAGAAACAAATATTATTCATTGTCTTTTGACTAAAAAGTTTTTTAATATAAGATTAGTACTCTTGAAGGAAAGTTTTATATTTTTTATGATTTTGAAATGATAAAAGTTTTAATTAATTTATATTATAATTTGTGGATAATATTGGAAATAAGTTTATTAAACTTTTTGAGTCCGTCTCATTGGGATAATACTTTTAGTAACGCGAGCGTGTTCGTTGTAAATGGTTCT
The DNA here is from genome assembly GCA_947650795.1 of uncultured Bacillota bacterium. Taxonomy (GTDB): domain Bacteria; phylum Bacillota_I; class Bacilli_A; order RF39; family UBA660; genus MGBC139354. Next base: position 6,825 of record CANSWR010000046.1, read on the forward strand.
AGTAATCCTGGTCGTCCGACATATGCGGATGTCCGCCTTAGCGGAGTCATTCGTCCTAGTAATTTCTCTTCAAAAAAAATTTTTCATAATTTAGTTTATTGTAGAAAAAGTTTAAGAGAAACAAATATTATTCTTTGTCTTTAGAATAAAAAACTTTTTAATATAATATTGCTACTTTTTTAGGAATATTTTATATTATTTTTATAATTTTTGAATGATAGAAATTTTAATTATTTTGTATTATAATTAGTATGGGTAATATTGGAAAATAATTTTATTAAACTTTTTGAGTCCGAATAACTTTAATGGTTGGGCGAACGTGTTCATTGTGTATGGTTCTACTAATCCTGGCCACTTGAGTAACACGAACGTCAACAACAGTGCAGTCGTTCGTCCTAGTAATTTCTCTTGTAAAAGTTTATTCATAACATTGGCTATTGTAGAATACACTATAGAGAAACAAATATTATTCTTTGTCATATGACTAAATACTAAATTACACTAATTTATAATATTAGTATAATCTTTTGAGGGTATTATATTTATAGTGTTTTTTAATCTTATTTTATTAAAAATAAATTGAATAATATTAGTAATTAAATGAGTCCGTTTTATTATTGGGTTGAGGGATTACTATCTGGTATGTTTATGGAACATGGTTCTGATAAACCTGGTTATTTAAATAATGCTTATATTCACAATGCTGATGGAGTCGTTCGTCCTAGTAAATTTCTCTTTAAATATAGTTTTTTCATAATTTATATTATAGTAGTAAAAATTTTAGAGAAACAAATATTGTCCTTGTCATTATGACTAAAAATTTTTTATAATTTAATAGGTTTAGTAAAAAAATGAAAATTCTTATTTAATAAATTTTACTTTTAAGGATAATATTAATGTTAAAACTGAATTATGAGTCCGTTTAGATATGGTAATGCGGATATGTTCGTTGTAGATGGTTCTGATAATCCTGGCCAGTTGGGATGGACAGGCGTTAAACATGCTGATGGAGTCGTTCGTCTCAGTAATTTCTCTTCCTTAAACATTTTAAATTGAATTGGGCAATATTAATCACTTTGCTTTATGAGTCCGTCTTACTCTTTTTCAAATAATAGTGATAAATTAGCTGTCGTGTTCGATGTACACGGTTCTGATTTTCCAGGGCGTATATGGAGTACTCGTGTTAGCGAAAGTAATGGAGTCGTTCGTCCTAGTAATTTCTCTTAATTATAATTGATTCATAGTTAAATCTATTGTAGAATAAATTTTAGAGAAACAAATATTATCCATATCATGATGATAAGAAATTATATTTTATTTCTAAAAGATAATATTATATTAAATGCAATGAGTCCGTTTTACTTTAGTGATATTGCACAAATTATTGAAATTGAAGGCTCTGTTGCTCGTGGACAGTTAAGCAAAGCGTGTTCTCATGATACTGGAGTCGTTCGTCTCAGCAATTTCTCTTTAAGTATGATTTTTTCATAATTTATGTTATAGTGGAAAAGGTTTTAGAGAAACAAATGTTATTCAAAGTTATGAAGCTAAAAATTTTATTTTCAATTAGAATGAAATTAGTATAAAATAGAAAATTTTATTAATATTTGATTTATAATTAATTATAATTGGATAATATTATTTAATTTAATAAAGTGAGTCCGTTTCAGTCCTTAGATGGATGTTCGATTGTGTTTGATGTAAGTGGTTCTTATGTTGATTCTGGTTATTTAGGATATGCTGGTGTTCAAGATACTCGTGTTGTCGTTCGTCTCAGTAATTTCTCTTTTACTATAATATATTTTATAATACTCTTTTTCTAAGATTATATTTTTGTATTATAATTAGTGTATTATTTTTCTTATTTTGATAAAATATTTTTGAATAATATTATATTTTACTTATTTTTGATATGAGTCCGTCTTATTGGAATGGTACAAGGGCAATCGTATTAATGATGTTTGGAAATGATAATCCTGGTCGTTCGTGGGACGCGAATATAGATAATACTGCTGGAGTCGTTCGTCTTAGTAATTTCTCTTATTTTAATTTATTCATAGTTAAATCTATTGTAGAATAAATTTTAGAGAAACAAATATTATTCGCTGTTTTTGACTAAATATTTAAAACATTATTTTTATAAAATTAGTAATATTACTTTGAACTTTTTATAAATTTATAGTGTTTTTTATTTGATTTTGATAAAATGTTTTTGGATAATATTGTATTTTATATTTTAATTAACTTTAATGAGTCCGTATGTTTGGAATAGTACAAGAGCGAACATGTTCTTTGTGAATGGCTCTAATTATCCTGGCCACTTGAGTAACATAAACGTTGACAACGCTAATGGAGTCGTTCGTCCTAGTAATTTCTCTTGTTTAATTTATTCATAGTTAAATCTATTGTAGAATAAATTTTAGAGAAACAAATATTATTCGATGTTTTCGACTAAATATTAAAAACATTATTTTTATAAAATTAGTAATATTGCTTTGAACTTTTTATAAATTTATAGTGTTTTTTATTTGATTTTGATAAAATGTTTTTGGATAATATTGGATTTTATATTTTGATCAACTTGGATGAGTCCGTACCTTTGGAGTGGAACATGGGCGTACGCGTTCGCTGTGAACGGTTCTAATAATCCTGGCCACTTGAGTTGGAGTGATGTCAACGTCACTAGTAGAGTTGTTCGTCCTAGTAATTTCTCTTCTTTAATTTATTCATAGTTAAATCTATTGTAGAATGAATTTTAGAGAAACAAATATTATTCTTTGTCATAAAGACTAAATATTAAAGCATTATTTTTATAAAATTAGTAATATTGCTTTGAACTTTTTATAAATTTATAGTGTTTTTTATTTGATTTTGATAAAATGTTTTTGGATAATATTGTATTTTATATTTTAATTAACTTTAATGAGTCCGTATGTTTGGAATAGTACAAGAGCGAACATGTTCTTTGTGAATGGCTCTAATTATCCTGGCCACTTGAGTAACATAAACGTTGACAACGCTAATGGAGTCGTTCGTCCTAGTAATTTCTCTTGTTTAATTTATTCATAGTTAAATCTATTGTAGAATAAATTTTAGAGAAACAAATATTATTCGCTGTTTTTGACTAAATATTTAAAACATTATTTTTATAAAATTAGTAATATTACTTTGAACTTTTTATAAATTTATAGTGTTTTTTATTTGATTTTGATAAAATGTTTTTGGATAATATTGTATTTTATATTTTAATTAACTTTAATGAGTCCGTATGTTTGGAATAGTACAAGAGCGAACATGTTCTTTGTGAATGGCTCTAATTATCCTGGCCACTTGAGTAACATAAACGTTGACAACGCTAATGGAGTCGTTCGTCCTAGTAATTTCTCTTGTTTAATTTATTCATAGTTAAATCTATTGTAGAATAAATTTTAGAGAAACAAATATTATTCG
>CANSWR010000047.1 GCA_947650795.1 uncultured Bacillota bacterium
TGTTTGTTTGTTTGTTTGTTTGTTTGTTTGTTTGTTTGTTTGTTTGTTTGTTTGTTTGTAACATTATATCAAATAGGTTAGTCGTGTCAATATTTTCAAATGATTTTGTCATACAATTTCATACTTATTTTAAACTTTAAAACTTACATTTATAGAAAATTGATGATATTTAGTATCTTTAACAAAACAACAGACTTTTCCATCTATATCTATATAAAAGAAAAGTATATCTCCATTTTCATTTATATAAGATAATAAAAGTAGTTGACGCGGCCTATATCCAACAGGTAATGTACATATATGATTATAACCTTGAGTCACACTACTTTTTTTCTAATCTGCATTGTAAAAAAATAAACGAATCGATGGTCCTATCCAATAAACATAAATAGTTAGCTACTACATTAACTCCACTAGCTAATTGAACAATTCCCTCTTTAGCTATTATGTTAGGGTATGATTTATTTTTATTGCTGTCATATAGTTGATATATCTTACCCATAATATCACCAATTTTTCAAAAGGAAGCTACTTAAATAAGTAAGCCTCCTTTCTTTCTTGAATAGTTTGTAACCCCCCGAGGTTCTAAATTAAATATTTTCATTTATATCATTTCCTTTCTTATTCCCATTCATCTACTAATTCAAAGCCTAAAACTTCGAGATTATTTCCTATAGTAATTTTTTTGAAATCAATTCGATCTTTATATTTAGACATTATTCTTTCTCCAGTTAGCACAATCATATTCGCTATATTATTTAAAGTTATTTTCTTTATTTTATCAATAACAACTAGTTCAAATTCGTATGTTTTTAAATAATTAAATGTTCCATTAATATGTTTAGTTATTTCAAAAGTTCCATCATTCAACACAATTTCAGAATTATTTATTATTTCATAATTACTCCAATTAGACGAACCTTTTTCTTTATAACGATATTTTAAAATTAAACTATTTTCTTCAAGGCCAAAAGAATCATCAAAATAATAACCTTTAGCTATTAATTTAACTGTATTTGACGTAGGCTTCAACCTCACAAATTTGGTTTCTGTATTTAAAAAATCTAGTTTAATATATGGAATTAAATTGAAAGATGCAGATGTAGAATTTGTATTTTTTCTATTGTCAGTTACATATATATCAAAATTAGAAGTTTCAATATTATTCAAAGTAAAAATATTGGATGTTTGAGTTAAATCGAACCCTGCCCCTACAATTCTATAATTTTTTATATTCGTTCCATAAGGAGCTAATGCAGATACAGTTATTTTCATTGTTGATTCATATTTAATTATATCACTTTCTGAAGATGTCAAAACATTTGTCTTATTATTTATATCTTCTATTTTTACATTAGATATAGTTGGAAGATCTTTGACAGTAGCTGTAAATTTACATTCACTTTCTCCAATTTTAGTATTTCCACTAAAAGTTTGGCAAATTATTTTTCCTTGCATTTCTCTTGTGTTAGGCATTTGATTATAAAATGAGCTATAATCATAATTCCAAACTATTGAAGTTTGAGCTGTTCTACTTGAAATTATGCTTGATAACGTTCCAAATTGATAACTTATCGTATGCGTAAAGTTATCATTTTTACGTCCTATAGTTATTACTGTATTTTCTCCCACATTAAAATTACCACAAGCTACTTCACTCTTTCTAGCTATTGTTGGAAGAGTAATGTTTCCAGAATATAAATCAATATTTTGTGGCATATAATCAGCACTAGAATTTGCTCTATAACTTATTGAAACATTAATAGCTAAGTTACCATCATCTTTATGTTCTAAATTTCCACTCCAACTAGCTATTAGCGTTTTTGAATTAACTGGAATTGCAGAAACTGAATTGTTAATAATTTCTCTTGCAATATTGTTTTTTGAATCATATAAATTCGCATTAATTTTTGGTGTATTACCATAACTATTATAATTAAATCCTGAATTACCATGGGCATAAATATTTACATAAATAGGAGTACTGTTATTTAAAACACTTTGATCACCTCTAAAAATTTCTAAATAAAACGTATAGGCATTACTAAATGGTCTATATGATGCTACATTTACTTTATTGCTATATAAAGTTATCATAATTTATCCTTTCCAGAATGTTGCCTCACATTCTTCATTATTTTCATCTATTATATCTTCAGTAAGAGTATAAGAACGCTCATATTTCCCATCATTTTTTATATTGTGACTATATAAACCATCCTTATCGATGTATGACACAATAGTTGTACCGTCTCGCATATATAGTCCTAAATTATTTAAAAATGTATTAAAGTCATTAGTATTAACTGCAACTTTAATTCCTTCTACATCAATTACTACCATATTATTTTTCAATGTTAATATACCATCTTTATTCAACTCTTCCATTATCTGAAATTTAAACGAATTATTAGTTTGATCGAACATACTTTTAAAAAGTTCTACAAGTTCACTTTTATTTGTTTCTAATACTTGATTAAGTTTATTATTATCAGTAAAATTATTATTTAAGTTTGTACTTATTTCATTCAAACTTGCATTTATATTTGAAAGATCAGCATCTACATTTTGTTTAACTATTGTCGTTTGCTCGCTTACTTCCATAGAGATTTTATCTGGAATTTGTTTTATAATAGAATTATCAACTATTGATTCATTAACTATCTCTGTTACATCTTTATTTTTAACATAATCAGCTTCAATTGTTCCTACTCTTTCTATTACACCATTAATTTCTTTTTGACTACCAAGTTCTATTCCAGTAAAAGTTTCTTTTGTGTTTCCTATTTGTATTATTGTATTTTCTGGATGATCTAAACTAATAGAAATTTTCTTTAATAATAATGTAGTATCTATGTTATGAATTGAACTTTTAAATCTTATATATTTATAAATAAAAAAATCTTCCATAGAAGAATTGATTAAACTCAAATCTAATGCCTTTAATTCCAATGAACTTTTAGTCAATTTCGCTGTTTTATTTAGATATTCTTCACCTTTTCTTTTTAGATTATATGGGACAGTCACATCGTCAAAGGTAGTTTCCGATACTGGTGCAACTCTCCAACCATATAAGTTTAACGCTTCCTCATCTACTAAATAATCTTTTCCATCATTTACAGAAGCTATTGTTATTCGCTCTTTTATGCCTTCTTCATTTTCAAATTCTGCACCTATCGGATAAACAACAGAATAAGTCATACTTGAGTCATTCTTTGTAAATAAATCAATTAAATTCTCCCCCATTTCTACTTCTTGAGTACATGTCTTGTCAAAATCTTTCAACCAGTCGATATAAATCCCATCTTTTTCATATCTTTCAACTAAGTATCCTCCAAGCAAGTCAACACCACGTTCATTTAATAAATTAAGTGAATTTTGATGTTTTTCCCAGGAACGTGAAATATAATCATTATTATCTACAACTGTAACTATACCTATTTTTAATTTTTGATTTTCTTTAACTTGTGAATTATGATTATTAATTATAAAAGTTAAAAATTCAGTAGGAGATCCTTTAAATTCACCAGGTAATACAATACTATCATTTAGATAAGCTAATGAACTCTCACACTCAATATTTTTACTATTATATATTGTTTGCTCATCACTTACTATTCTACCTTTAAAGATGGTCTTTCCATTCTTTAGTACTTCTATTCTAGTAACTAATCTATGAAGCAAATTAAAATAAGGATGATCTGGATAAATAGAAAAGTTTAAAGTTCCTACTTTTCCTATTTCTAGGTTAAGAATAGGATTTTCAACTTTAAACTCTTCTTCTCTTAAATCATATAAAATCTTGTCATCAGTTTTAATTTGATAAATCATAAAGAAGCCTCCTGGTAATTTAATTTCATAATTCCTGTGCCAGAAATAATATTAAAAGTATTTACCCCTTCTTTTAATGAAATAGATAATACTTTATGTACTCCTTCAGATAAAGAGTATTCTATTCCTTCAAATTCAAAAGTTATAGATGATGTTAAGGTAATTTCTGGAATTACTTCTTTAAATAAATTGGGAAATTGATATGCATTATTTTCTTCTACTTCATATTCAATAGAAGTCTTATCGTGTTTATATTTATATGGTTCACAGTCACATTCTATTGTTATTTTGAAAATTGTTTTTTCATTATAAAAGTTTACTACTTTACATCTACCTTTATAATAAAAATCTGGATCTATATCAAAAAAAATTTTTCTAATTTTGCCATGAAGAAAATTCACAATTTTTCTTCTTGCATTTGGCCATTCATTAATATTAATTAATAAATCAAAATTAATAATTATAAGTCTATTCTCATATTTAATGCTGCCAAAAACATCTGATAAATCTTTTGACCCATCACTTCCTGGTATTTCAACTTTAATAATTTTCGCTTCTGGCTCATTAATTATTTTTGATGTCATTATCAAATTGAAATCATCTGCTGAATGTTTATCATCAAACTTAACACCATTTTTATTCAATTCTTACACCTCCTAATAACCTCTTTTTTCTTTTGCAGCTATCTCCCCTAATTGTTTATTAACTTCTGGTGCAATAGTCTTTCCTACAACTTTACCATCTAAAAGTATATATGTTGGCATTTTTTTTATAATCTCTGGCATATATTTATCTAATAAATTAGCGACTATTTCTGTATCTTTTGCGGTAGAATTATTACTTTTAACTGGGTTAGTATCTATTAAAGTATTGAACATCAAATTTTTATTACCATTTATATTAGTATTTAAAACAGCTCCATCTTGTAGCTCGTTATTTAATGAATCTAGTATACTTTGCCCAAATTTTGAAACTTGATTTAAAGTCCTTGATTTTTGTTTTAATATACCAACTTCTAAGCCTTCATCTAAAAACACGCCCATCTCTTCTGATGCTTTAGATGGAGAATGTTCATTTAAAGCACTTCTTAATGTTGATAAGACAACGTTTCCAACATCTTCAACAGTATTTACTAAACTCCATTTTTTATTATTAACACCAATTTTTAAACCTTCTACTAAATTTTCACCAGCAATAGATCCTTCTCCTTTCAAAATAGATAAAGGTTGCTTAACTTGAGACAATAAATTTTCTGCTTCACTTCTAACAATAGGTGTACCTACTGCAATACCATTAGCATACATTTGAACATAACCATTACCTAAATCTTGAAACGTTACCGTTTTACCATTAAGGCTTTCTATTAATTGATTTATCTCTTCTTCTGTTTTTTCATTAATTGAAAACAATGAATTATATATAGAATCTTCTTCTGTTTTCAAATCATTTTGTAATTGTTCAATTCTCTTTTGTGACTGTTCTATTTGCAAATCATATAAGTTAGATCCACTTTCTTCTTTCATCTTTTTAAGAGTATTAAGATAATTTTCTTCATCTTTTATTTCTGCATTAATAATATCTTTTTTAGAAGTTTTAACTCCATCTAAAGTGTTTAAATAATTATAATTTACTTTAGACATTTCATTATACTTGCCTTCATGGAATAAAGCCATATTATTTTCATAAGTAGATATATCATATGCGTAATTTTCTACAAGTTTTGTCTGCTTAGTATACATTTTTTTATATTCATTGTATTCTTTTTCAAGTTTTGCAAGTTCGTCAGCCGTTTGAATTTCTTTTTTTATATCATTTCCTCGAACTAGTTCCCATTCTTTTCTTTTAGATATAATCTTATTATCTAAATCATTTATCTTTTCTTCATACTCTCCTAATTTATTTATAGCTACTTCTCTATTAGAAATTGCTGTTTTATAAGAATCTTCTTGATTTTCTAAAATAATACTAGCTTTCTTTTTTTCTATAATAGCATCAATTGTATTTTCTAAATTTTTATAGTTTTGAATAACACCATCTATCATTTCTATTTCTACATCAAAAGCTGATGCTAAAGTTGATGTTATAAATGATGCTCTGCCTTCATAACCTTCTTTAACTCTACCATTTTCATCTACTAATTCTTTTAATTCATTAGATAATTCTTGATAGTAATTAACTTCATTTATTCCTTCATTAATAGATTTATTTCTTGCTACTATTAGTTCATCCCAACTTTTACATGCTTCATCAACTGACTCAGATTCTTCCTTAATAGCCTTTGAAAGTTCTCCACTTTTTTTGTTGCAAGACATATAAGCTGCTGCTAACGTTAGTACTGCTCCAGCTGCTAATACATAAGGATTAGCAAGAACAGCTGCATTATTTGCAAGTTGTGCTTTAGTTGCCATGTCAGTAGCTGTCTTTCCTGCTTTAAATGCAGTAGACATCTTTCCAACAACATTAATTAAAGAAGAACCACTTTTTATAATAGAAGAACCAACTTTTAATAATGGAGTACTTACTGCTGTTAAAGATAATACCGTTGCGATAGTGTTCTTTGTTTCATCTGATAATCCATCTAATTTTTTTGTCCATTTTTCAATTACGCTAGCTACTTTTTCTACTATAGGTAAAACATTTTTCGACATTGAACCAAAAGAGGTTTTAATTTTTCTCATAGTTTGTTCAACCTGGTCTTTAGTTGTTCCATACATTTTATCTGTTGTTTGTTTAACTGTATCACCTGTCTTTTTTACTGACTCTTGTGCATTGAACATCGCAAATACGGCATCTTCTCCTAAGTCTTCAAACTTTGTTCCAAAAAGTTCGATACCTATTTCGTTTCTTTTTATAGGATCTTCTAAACTTAGTAAGGCATTAGAAACTTCTTGAAATGCTTCTTTTGCTAAAGCACCACCTTCACCAAATTTCCTGATCATTTCATCTGCATTAAGTCCTAAAGATTTAAAAGCTTCTTTTTGATTATCAGAACCTTCTAATACTCTGATACCCATTTCCTTAATAGCATCGTTTAAGTAATCAATTGTAAATGTTCCACTCTTCGCTCCAGCAATTAAAGAATTAAACATATCTTCTGCTTCAAATCCTAAATCCGCCCAATGAACAGAATACTCTGCTATTTGATCACCTAAGTCTTTATTTTGGTTCAAGCCTTTTTGAGCACCCTGATTAATTAATTCATATGCTTCATTTGCTGTTATACCAAATTGTTTCATTAGTGCATCCACGCCTCTAATACCCTCTTGAAAATCAATATCATACGCATCTTGCAACATATAAGATTTTTCTACTATATTTTGTAATGAGTCTGTAGGCATATCACCAAGTATGTTTTCAACAATTCTCATTTTATCTGCTATATCTTCAAAGCTTTCACCGTAATTATTGTCATGAATAGATTTAAGTGTTTTTTCATATTTTTCTGTTTCTTCTGTTGCTTTCCCAGTTGTAGCCATATATTTGGCCAAGGCGCTTTCTAATGAACTAGAAATCACTATTGACCCAGATATCGCACTTGCTGCACCTAAAGAAAGTTTAGACATCTTATTTGCTGCTTCATCTACCTTACTAGAAAAATCTAACATTTTCTTACTAGCTGCTTTACATCTCTGTTCTGTAACACTTCCAAAATCATTCATTTCTTCTTTTAATTTAGTTAATTTCTGTTCAGTTGCTATTATTTCTCTTTGAAAGTCTCTATATTGCTCTTTAGTAATATCACCTTTTTTGAATTGTTCTTGAACTTGTTTTTCAACTTCTTTTAATGAATTTAATTTTTTAGATGTTGATTCTATACTCTCATTTAAAATTTCTTGTTTTTGTTTTAACAAGTCAACATTTGATGGATCTAACTTTAATAGTTTATTAACACCATTTAATTCTTTTTGAAGGTTTCTACTTTTCTCTTCTACTCCTTGAAGGGCTTGACTTAATTTAGTAGTATCTCCACCTATTTCTATAGTAATACCTTTAATTTTACTACTCGCCATTTATTCACCTCCTATTCTTTCTAAAAAAAATAAGGACAGAGATATTCTTTTATCGCTGCCCTTTCATTTTTTCTCTTAATCTTTCTCTATCTGGTTCTGTTGTTTCTAATCTCTTAGCATTATTTAAGTATTCTATTCCTTCAGTAGTCATTGAACAATTATAAATAAATGCTTCTCGTAAATAGAATTTATACTCTAATACATTTAGTTCGCCCACTTGTTCCATTGAAATCCCCAAATAATTAGATATTGTCTTTTCTTCTATAGTTTCAATTATATAAGGATTTTCCTTACTATCATTATCACTTGGATAGTAAGGAATTATTAGTTTTTTTGGTTGCTTGCTCCTATTAACCAGTCACTATAATGATTAATAAAATCTGTAGCCTCTGTTTCTGTTAGCATTTCTTCTAGTTGTTCTTTAGAATATTTTATATTTTCTTGATTATAATTAACTATTATACAAACTGCTTCTATTAAATCATTTAAAGTACTTTTAGAAATTAACTTACTTAAAGTATACCTATCTTTTACTTTAGGTGCAGGTAGATGTAAAATATTATCATCTATAAATGTCACATCAAATGTAGATATGACTAATTCTTTCATATTATACATTTAATCCACCTACTCTATTGTTGGAGTTTTTTCTTTTAAATCTTCTTCAATTATAACCAAAGTGCCTTCATCATCTAACTTACCTTTAGTAGCTGTAAATTCAGCATCTATTACAGTTTCAGTATCTTTAGCAAAAGTTAGCTCAAATCCATTTGTATTTTGTCCAACTATCATGATTCTTACATTACCATCTGCTTTATCTTCATGTTCAAACACAATAACATATTGTTCCCCATTGTCATTTTCTGCACCACCAATTTTAACAATACGCTTTTCTTCAGTTTCAGTAACTCTTGCTGTGCTACATAAATACTTTAATGTATTACCATTCCATGTCATTATTCCACTTGTTAGTTTTATATCTTCACTTGTAATTTTTCTTTTTGATACTCTTCCTAAATCATCACTTGTCTCATATACTTCACCAGAATAAGTTAATTTTGCTCCACCTTTTATAAATCCAAGTCTCTTTTCCTCTTTTATAATGTCTTTAAATTCTGGTAATGTTCCAGTAAATGTGTCAATATACAAATTTCCACTTCCTAAAGTGATAGTTTCATTTGTTCTTTTATTATTCATTTTCTCAAATCCTTTCTTTTTCTATTATAGTTTCAAGATTATATACACTTAACCAAAGTTCTTCATCTTGAAGCCACTCTTTATTTTTTTCATAATGTATTTTTTCATCATCTAAAAATTTTTCTATTATTTTTTCATCTGATTTATTATTAAAGTAATGCTCAATAGTAACATCATGTTCTATAATGTTATTCAAGTTATCTGCACCTCTTCTAGTGATTTCATCAATATAAATGTTATAAGGAACTGGAGGCTTTGTTAAATAGCGTAATTCCTTAATTTTTAAACTTGTACCATGTTCAAACCAAGTCTTAATATCCATTTTTAATTACCTCCTTCACCTTATCTGTATAATCTTTTTCTAATTTATCATAATTATTAGAAATAAAATCATTGCCTTTAGTTCTCCCGCCATTTTTTGTAGCATGCCCATTTTTTATTAAATGAGTTAATCTATATTCAGGATCTTTTACGTACCAGGCATTAATTTTTGTATTAGCTGTCTCTTTAGTAGTCTTACTAGTTATATGCTTATAATACTTCTTTTTCTTTCTTTGCCCTTTAGGAGCATCTCTTTGTGTATTTTCTACAAAATCTTTAGTAACCTCATCATTAATTTCTTTAATTTTATTTGTAACATCAGAACTGTATAAAGTAAGCTCATTAGATATAATTTTAGAGAAATCATCAATTTTTATTGCCATTATATTCACCTAATATAATTATTTCTCTTGAATTTTCTTCAAATCTATCAGTACTTTTAATATTAAAAATATAATTTTTATAGATTATACGATATTTTTCATAATTAAATAAAAGATCTTCTAATAGACTAGAATACCTAACTTTGAATTTATAAATAATAGATCCAATACTTGTTGCTGCCTCTTCATACTTTTTTCCTCCTGTTCTTTTAGCTAGTGTATGAAAATTATTAAATTCTTTCCAAGTATCTGTATCTTCATCTAATTTTTGAATTTTAATAATATGTGGGTAACTAGCCATTCATATCCCTGCCTTCACATTGTAACTGTAGCATTAATGTTGCCTTCAATTTTTCTCTTGAAGCATTTTCTTTAAATGAAGAACTAGTTTCTCTATCATATAATTCTTCGACAAGAAAAATGAAAACAAGTTTTCATAAGAATCTATAACTAGATTCATTTTTTT
>CANSWR010000048.1 GCA_947650795.1 uncultured Bacillota bacterium
ACTCGAACTTTTTATTCGAGAGTAATAAATATTAACTAGAAGTACCGTCTAGTTTTTTTGTTATTTTGGAATGGAAGTGAAGAGTTTTTTATGAAAGTAGAAGTAAAAGAATTAAAAATTAGTAATGAATTACAAAAGAAAATTGATATGATATGTAGATTTGCAGGTGTAAGTTCAAACTTAACAAGTGGATGTGTAAAAAATATCAAAGGAACAAATATTTGCCTATGTGAAACCTCATATCTTATCAGTAAATGGAAATGACTATTTATTATTTGAAGAATGTGATGATGTATTTATAAATGGTTATTCCAAAAGTATTAAGTTAAAAGATTTGTGCATGTATTTGAAAGAAACAAAATAATTTAATTTAAAACTAGGCGTACAAAATAAGGCGTACTTTGAGGTTAAAAGTATGGGACTTTTGTACTTTTAATCTCTCTTTAAAAACATAAGAAAAGGAGAGATTTAAAAATGAACGAAGAAAAAAGAATTGCAGGAATTTACATTAGAGTGAGTACACTCGACCAAGCTCGTGAAGGATTTAGTCTAGGAGAACAAGAAGCTAGATTGAAGGACTTCTGTAAAGCAAAACAATATGAAGTATATAAAGTATATGCTGATGAAGGAATTAGTGCTAAAAACGATAAAAGACCAGCATATCAAAGTATGATGAATGATGTTAAGAATGGTACTATTAATGTTATTGTAGCATTTAAAATGGATAGACTTACTCGTAGTGTCTATGATGTAGAAAAACTAATGAAGATAGTTAAAGAAGCAGGTTGTGATATAGATTGTTTAGCAGATGAATCGAATACTACTACATCAAATGGTAGAATGGTTATGAGAATTATGACAAGTGTATCTCAAAATGAAATAGAAAAGTGTTCTGAAAGGACTAAACTAGGAATGGTTGGTGCTATCAAGGCTGGACACATTCCAAATCGAACTCCTCTAGGATTTAAAAGAGATAATAAAAAGTTAGTTGTTGATCCACTTACAAAAGATGTTGTAGTAAGAGTTTTTGACTTATATTTAGAAGGAAAAAGTCATCAAACGATCGCTAATATCTATAATCAGGAAAAAGTGCTAGGAAAAACAAATTGGTATGATTCCACTATACAAAAGATATTATCAAATGAATTATACAAAGGTGACTTTGTGAATGGTAGATGGAATGTGTGGGATTAATGATAGTGATGAACAAGTTGATGAATTTATAAGAATTCTATCGTCTGTTAAAGATAAGGTAGAGGTAAGAATATCATTTTTAAATTATACCAAGCAAGCAGAAAAATACGGATATTTATCACCTTCATTTGATAGGCTAAGAGAAATAGAACAGAAATTAAAAGATAATGGATTTGAATCATATTCCTTTGGAAATATATCTAATGAAGAAATTGGTTGTGGACAATTAGTTCAAAATAAAATATCAAAAGAAAATTAAGGTACTTTTTTGACTATAATTCCATTATAGTAACCCACTACTAAGTCGTGACAACCAATATGCGTGTGTAATAGGTATTATCTTATTTTATTTTTAGAATAAGGATCATAAGATAAGTGTTCATTGTTTCCATCTTTAATCCAATAACCAAATTTGCCTACTATTCTAATTGGCTTTTCTAATGGCTTAAATTCTAAATTTTTTGTGTTTGAAGCTTTTGCTCCTTCAGCTAAAGAAGCGGTTATATGCGGCACTTTTAATACATCTGGATTTTGCTCATCATAGTTTATATAAAATGGCCTTAACTCCTCAGGTAGTGATATTTGAAATCCGCTATTCATACCATCGTTTCCATAGCCTATAAGGAAAACTTCAAAACTTTTGCCAACTATGTCGTTAAATATTTCTTCTTCATTTGGATGATATTTAAAAGTACAATGGATTTCATCATTAACTTTCGCCAATTTTTTCGTTTCTAATGAATGTATTAATTCCACAACATCTGCTTCAAAAAAAATCCCTTCATAACTTAACATATATATTCCTCCTTTTAGTCAATTAATTCTGAGTCTTGATACAAAATTATATTTTTAATATTATTATGAATTGTTTTCAAAACTTCATTATCATCATCTATAAAAATTATTTGTTCTTCTGTTTTTAAAGTTTTTAAATAATTTAGTTTTAATTCTTTTGATGAAAGGTGTAAATTACTTTCTTTTGATATTATAATCCTTTTATTTTTATCAAAGAATGGTGCGTATTTATCTAGCCCATTGTTTTTTTCATTTATTTGATTATTAAACCTGCACACTGATAAAATAAACAATTCAACATTTTGCAATTTACATAATTCATTTAGAGTTTTAATATTTGTAATTAATGGTCTTTTATTTGCAAAATCAAGAGGTTTGCCAAAATCATAAGAAGCAATAACACCATCCATATCCACATAGATTTTTGTTTTCTTGTTTTCTGATAATTTTTTAATTAGTTCGTAAAAGTACATATAACACTTCATTTCTTTTTAATTATAACATTAAATAAGGAATAATTAAATATCAGCAATTGATTTTTTGAATAAAATGTTTATACTATAGCTAGTTAATAAGTTATTACTAACTATTTCTTTTGCTTAAAGAGTTGTTGTACTTCTCTCTCTCGGGCACCATTGGGAAATCTGTTCTAACTTTTTAGAACTTTATATACAAAAAGTATCAATTTCAAAAAGAAGTTGATATTTTTTTGTGATTTAAAGAAAAGACAGATAAAATGGTAAGTATAGTTAGTAAAGAATTACACTTTGATGAGGAACTAAAAAAGAAAATAGAGTTTATTTGTGATTTTTGTAATACTACTCCAACTATAATAAATGGTTGTATCAAGAATATTAAGAGGACAAATCTCTCCTACATAGAACCTCATAGAGTTATTATTAAAGGTATTACATTTCTAGTATTTAACTATTCTAAAACTATTTATATTGGAAATTTACGAAATAGTATTGAAATCAAAGATTTAGAGGGTTTTATTAAATCGTTAGATTAAATGTATTAAATTGTATCAACTTCTTTTAAAATTGCCTTTAAATAGGCAAAATATGGTAATTATGTCTTGACTTTACATTAAAAGAATCTATAATAGGAAAGCAATAAAGGAAGTTTTATGTTTTGTGGGGTTAATATAAAACAAATTTAATTTAAGCAACATAATGAAATTTATAGAGGTGTCAAAGACATAAAACAAAATTAAATTTCTAATTTACTTCAATTACTAAAAGGTATATTTAAGAAAGTATTATCTATTTCTATACTTAATGCTTCAGATATTCTTAATCCTGTACTATATAGCATTTTAACTATTACTTCAAATGTTATATCAACATCAGCAGATAATTTAAATATGTCCACAATTTCATCGTTTGTATAAATATGTGGAATAAATTCTTTCTTATATTTGATATTATATTCATCAGAATAATAGACATTTTTATAATTATTTTGAATTAAATAAGTACAAAATTGTCTTACAGCAGTATATCTTAAGGCATGAGTATTATTAGATTCATTCTCTCTTTTCATTAACCAGTTATTGTATAATTCTTCACTTATTTCTTTTTTATCTAAATTATTATCATTAAAGTATTTATCAAGTTTGTCATACCAATAAATCGTTTTTTTATTATAATCATATCCCATGCTTTTCTTATACTTAACAAACTCATCAAATTCATTTTTAAATATGCTTATAAAATTCATAGTTTTACCTCTAAAGATAATTCTTTTAAATTATTTACATCAATAGTTAAATATTTTTGTGTAGTTTTAATAGTTGAATGACCTAGCACAGAAGATATTGTAGTTATAGGTGTATTATCTTTTAATAAATTACTAGCAAGACTATGTCTTAATGAATGTGTTGCATGATGCTTATTTGAATAATCGATATTTGCTTTATCTAAATATTTTGTAACCATTACTCCAAAACTTTTTGAATGATATTTTCCTTTTGGAGCATAGTTGGTTGTGAATATATAATTATCATTCATATCTTTTTTTACATTTTTAAGATAATCTAATAATGGATATTTAACTTCATCTATTAAAGTAGAGTTAATGTATTTTGTGTTTTTTGTTGAACTATATTTAATGTATTTAAATTCCAATTTATGTCACTTAATTTTAAATCAATAACATCACTTATTCTTAGACCAAGATAAATTAACAAAGTTAATATTAGATAATCTCTTTTACCTATTGATGTATTAATGTCTACACAATTTAATAAATTTTCAATTTCATCATTGTTATAATAAGAAATTAAGTTACTTCTTGATTGTCCAACTATCCTTGGAAATAAACAACTACCATTAAAATTAATTCTCTTAGTATCATAAAGCCAATTTACAATTCTTCTTACTTCATAGGTTAATTCTTCTTTGTATCGTAGTGAATAATCTAAATTATTGATAAAATCATAACAATGTATTTTTTCTAATTGACTAATATCATTAATTTTAGTTTATGAATTAAGAAATAATTTTGTTTTAATTAATTTACATTTTTTAGTAATAGGTTTAATATCTTTGGTATTCAAATAATTTTCATACTCCCTATAAACATCACAAAATTTGTCATTTGAAATAATTATATTGGCATGCTTTTTTAAATAATTTCCAGTAGCTTTAAATTCTAACAAATTTTTAAGATATTTGATTTTATCTAATTGATTATTATTAATTGGATTATAATAATCGAAATTGTAAGTTTCTTTAACAAAATCAGCTATAATTTCTTCATTTAAAGAATTTGTATTATTATCTAATAAATATTTTAAGAGTTTATTCATTTGTACTTTAATTCTTGAAATTCTAGATTCACTATACCCATCATTCACCATCCTTTCAATAAAATCTAAAATAATAGTATTATATGTATTCAATAACATCATCTCCTTCTTTTTTTGAATACCACAATACTATACACAAAAAATTATGTGGAGTAAAAACAAAAAGAACCTAAGTAAAATAAGGTTTCTTTTAACTAACTCCAGATAATATTAAACTCCACATAATGTTACTAACTCGTCTAAAGAGTTAGTTCAAAATCATCAAAACAAATGTTATATACTACAATCTAATTTTATCTTCTTGGCCCTCTAAGTGAGTAATCATCATCATAGGAATCATCTGATTCCATTGACATTTCTTGCATTATGCCCCCACCTAACATTGTAACTATTTCTTTTGCAGCTTCTTCACCTTTAGTATCTATAAGTTGTTTTAATAAATTAGCTCCACCTAATGAACTAATTACTGATTTTGGATATGCTTTTGCCCAATCAGGTAAATCTTCAATATCTTGCTTTTTAGTTGATTCAAAACTTAAATCTTCTTTCCTTTGTTCTTGTAAGAATTGTGTAGTAGATTCAACAGAGCTAAATTTAGTTCTCATTTCATCTAATTTAGCACAATCTTCCTCTGATAACTTATCATCATCACCATAAGCAAACGAATTTATTTTATCTTTATCTAATGCTGTATACATAAAATTTTGAACTACTGGCATTAATCTTTCATCACCAGCAAAAGTATTTGCAATCAGTTGAATATATCCATCAAGTGAACAAACATCTATATTTTCTGAATCATCATGACCATATCTTGGACTCATTTCTTCAAAAAGCATTTCTGGAATTCCTATATCAGAACTTGTATATCTTTCGCTTTCATCATTGGAATTTTTAATAGTTACTTGCCCATTTGACTTACCAATTTCTACTTCTTCATAATCACCCTCACCATCAATTTCCATAGATATGGAATCACTTTCAGGTAAATATGACATAATTTTTTGCATATCTTTATCAGCAGAATACCAACTTAGATTTCTAGTACATGATAATTCAACAGAATCTGTATCGATCATGCAACTATCAAAATCAAATCTCATAATTGAGTTAGGAATTACCATCTTCGCTAATTTATGAAAATCTTTAGGGTTCTTTCCCTTATACTTTATTTGAAAATCTCCACTCCATCCCATATTTTTACCTCCTTTGAAGCTTTATCTTCTATAATAGATTATATCATAAAGATTAATTACTTTAACGATTTTTTACAATATTTTACATAATAATGTATAAATTCCTTTATAAACTTATCTCAAAATCATCTTTTTCTTTGTCATTATAAGTCCTTTTGCTTGTTTTTAAATAACTAGGAACTCCTGCATAGTCAAATAGTTCATCTTCTTTCGTTGTTCCTTTTGAAATATCTTTAACGTCTAGCATATCAAAATCTTGATTATCAAAATATTCCTTTATTTCGCTTGTAGTAGCTTCTTTTATAGGCTCATTACCAATTTGTAGTAACTCTCTAAAAAAGTGCTTAATTGCCTTTAAAACTGCTTTAATATAGGATTTTAAGTTATTGTTTTCTTCTGTAAGATTTTGATTTCTAGTAGTAAGTGATTTTACTTCTCTTTGAAGATTTTTATTTTCTTTTTCTAATGTTTGATGACTTTTGGTGTAAGTATCTACTTCATTAAATAATTGCTCTAGTTTTGGTTGAAATTCTATTGCTTTTTTAGTTTCTTTAATAACATTATTCATACTATCAAAAGTTTCTTTTTCAACAAGTACATGAGTTTTATTAAATGGTAAATTTTTTGGTAGTTTTCATTTTTTCTTCAAAATTATTCATTGCATTATCTAATTTTTTATTGATAGTACCAACTTTGTTTTCATAATATTTAGTAGTCTTTTTAAGTTCTTTAGTTTTTTGATGTTTAGCGTTACTACCTTTGATTCCTCGTTCTAAATCATAACCTTTTTCAGTTAGTCTTTGATGATATTTGTCTTGTAATTGTGATAAATGAATTTTATCTTTAATATATTGCTTTTTAGAGATAGTAACTCTTTCAGTATTAGTTCTTTTATCTAGTTTTTTAACAAGTGGTACAACTACACAATGAAGATGTGGTGTTTCTTCATCTAAATGGATTACAGAATGAAGTATTTGATTCCTTTTATAATCTAAATCTTCATAAACAAATTCCATACAAGTGTTTGCCCAATCAATAATATCTTCTCTTGTCATATTATCAAAAAACTTATGTGTAGCAGTAAATAATAATTCATCAGCAACAACATTTTTAGATTTATTTAACATTTCTGTAAAAGATTTTTGTCTTTCTTTTCTTTCAGTTTTCATTCGTTCATTGTGTTCTTTTTCATATTCTTTGGTTAATTCTCTAAATCCTTTAGTATATTTACAATTAAGAGGTACTAATTCAATATTGTTTTTACTTAATTCTATCTTAATATCAGGGTTAGAGTTGTAAGCTTGTTTTTCTCTTTTATTATGTGATCCAATTCCTCTTAGATCACTCATAGTCATAATAGGTTCACTTCTAAATATTGCATAATTCATATTTTATCAATCCTCGCTTTCTTTTTATTTGAACATCAAAAAAGATATGCTCATCACATACCTTTAACTGCTAATCTTTAAAATTTAATAATATTTATATTGTTAGTTTTTATATGTATTTATTTTTAGAACGAAACAGAATAACTTATTTTAAAACAGATACATATATATCAAAACCTATATCATTAGCTTTATAATCCTTTGAATTTAAGTTAATTATTTGGTTATTTATCTTTCCCTCAAAGTGTATTAAATCTATTGTATTTATAGTTGGTGTCATTATGTCTATGGTAGACATATTTCGGGTAAACCTGCTCTTGGTTATACAAAGAAAGACAAAAGTAAAAAGTTAGTAATTGATGAAATAGAATCCGAAGTAGTCAAAAGGATTTTCAATATGTATTTAGAGGGTTCAGTTCAAATGTGAAACACTATTTGTATAGAACATTAAAAGAACTCAAATTTATTATGAAAGAATGGAGATGAGAAAAATGTCTAACAAAAAAATGATGAAAAAGGTATTTGAAGAAGAATTTAGTAGTGAAAAAATGAAACAACAAATACTTTTACAATATGAAAGGAAAGAAAAAATAAAATGAGTAAAATAATAAAATATGCTATTGTTCCAGTATGTCTTGTACTTGCACTCTTTATAGGAGCTTCATTAAATGAAGGAAACAATATTTTGGAAGATAATGTTATAGGTGCCATGAAAGTATATGCCTATACTATGTTAGAAGATGAAAAAGTAGAAAAAACAGAATTAAAAGATAACATTAAATTAGGTCTTGCTAGTTATAATTTGGCAATGTCAAGTGTACCAGGTTATCCAATTGTGTTTGAACTAGTATATGTAGATTATCTAAAGATCGAAGTTAATAATGGAAATATTTTAGATTGGAATGGTGATACAGGCAAAGTAACTAGTTTAGGCACTACATATCAATTATCTAATAATGGTACTTTATATTTTAATGTAAATATAAACACAAATATAAAAATAACAGGAATTAGAAATAAAAATGAAGTGTTTGAAAAGAATATAACCATTTTAAGTGATGATGATTTTAATTACTATGTGATATTAAAATAGTTATATTCAAAATAATTATTAAGATGATTTAGAATTATAAATATTTATAGGCTATGGAAATTTTAATGGTTCCATAGCCTATTTTTTGTGTTTCAACTACTATTAAAATGTCTTAAAAAGATGTATAATTAAATTATCAAAATGATGCACAAATAGTAAGTTGTCGAAGAGGTAAAAAATAATGGATAAGAAAAAAATAATGAACTGGATAATAGCAATAATAGTTGCTATTGTGTATTTAACAGTAAGTATTATATTTAAGTCTTGGGCATATTCTTGGCTTATATGGGTTTCTTATGCAATTTATAGATTTATTGTTAAATAATTAAATTACACTTTGAAAGTGAGATGAAGTTTTATGGATTTAAAGAAAATAGAAAAATTTATTGATAAGCAAAAAGTTAGTTTTATAAGTTCTATTGATAATGAAAATTATCCTAATATGAAAGCAATGCTGAAACCTAGAAAACGAAATGGTTTAAAAGAGTTTTATTTTTCTACTAATACTTCATCTATGAGAGTGAAACAATACCAAAACAATTCTAATGCTAGTATATATTTTTATCATAAAGGGTTAATTAAGCATGTTGGTGTTATGTTAAAAGGGAAAATGGAAGTATTAACAGACCAAGAAACTAAAAATATGATTTGGAAAAAGGAGATACCATATTCTATAAAAAAGGCAAAACGGATCCAGATTATTGTGTTTTAAAATTTACTGCAACAAGTGGTAGATATTGTTGTGATTTAAAGACAGAAAATTTTGATATAGACTAATTCAAATTACAATTTGTATAGGAGATGCTTATGAAATTAGAAAATATGAGTTTAGAAA
>CANSWR010000049.1 GCA_947650795.1 uncultured Bacillota bacterium
TACTTAAAAACTATATCAGAAGATAAATACTTATAGTCTATTTTTCTTTTTACCACTCTGCCCTCCTTACTTACTATATACGACATTTCTATATACTAACGCTTTTTATTTTTTTAGAAATATTACTTAATTGTAAAGTTAACAAATGAGTGTAAATAAAAAATACAAATAGCTTTTTAACTATTCATATTTTTATTAAACCTGGAGATTTACTAAGTTTAACGATTATGTTAAATTTATTTATTTTTTATAAGCTTATTCGTTATAAAATCTTCTATATTTATTTCTATGTCTTTGTCCAATTCTATAATTATTTTTAATAAATCTTTTAAAGTATATTTTGCTTTTATTAGTGATGAATCAAGTATATCTTTTAAAGTATAAATTTTAATTTCAATATCATCACTATTATTATAATATGTATAATCTTTCATACTTTCGGGTTTTATTACATTTCTTTGTTCAATCATATATCCATCATAATTTATCTTAAAATATGTAGCAGACATTTCATCTTCTTCTATAATTATATATTCCATAAAACCTAAATATTCTTTACCAAGTACTGAATAAAAACTTATTATAGTCTTTTGGTAATTTTGATTAGAATAGAAAGGAATATCATTAAATTCATCTTTACACAAACTCTTATCAACGCTTATCAATACTAAAGTTTTTTTCTTATTACCATCTTTATAAGTTTTTTCTATAATTCTTAAATTATTTATATCATATAAATTTTCAATATTTGTTTCTTCTGTTGACAAATCTTCTTCAGGGTCTTCTGTTTTATTTAATGCTAGACTATTTTCTAATGATACTATTTTTTCCTCTAATTGTTCTATTTCACTATTTTTTTCGTTAACTATTTTATTCCCTATTAACAATATTGAAAGAAGTGCTATTATACTCAAAAAAAGATTTTTGCTTTGACACATTTTATTTTTCATTATTCAATTAAATTTACTAAACCATAGCTCCATGTATCTATACCTCCAAAATCGTAAACATTTGTATATCCTAGATTCACAAGGGTTTCACTAGCTAGTTTAGCTCTTACTCCACTTTTACAATAAACTAATATTGTACTATTTTTATTTGGAATTATAGTCTCAATTTTATTTTCTATACTCATAAGTGGGACATTTATAGATCCATCAATACGTGATTCTGCAAACTCTTCAGTATTTCTAACATCTAATATAATAAAATTTTCATCTATTTCATTAGATGTCATCATTTCATATGCTTTCTCTTGGGTAATAACTTGATAATCATTTTTTGTAATTTCTTTATCCTTACATCCACTTAATATTATACTTAATAAAATTATATAAATAATTTTTTTCATATTGAATTCCTTCCTTTATATTAATCTGTAACTAAATTATATTTCCAATCTATTATTCCACCAAATTCTATGACATTTTTGTATCCTAAGTCTACTAGTAATTCACTAGCTTGCTTAGCACGAGCACCACTTCTACAGTAGATTAATATTGTTTCATCAAGATTTTCAGTTACTTCTTCTTTAAATCTATTTCCAATCTCATTAACTGGTATGTTAATTGAATTTTTTATATGTCCTTCATTATATTCTTCTATACTTCTGACATCCAAGATTAATAAGTCTTGATTATTTTCAATCATTTTATAAGCTTTTTCACTTGTAATACTTTTATATGATGTTTTATGTGTATTTTCACTATTTTGGCAAGCTGTTAGAAAAGACAAACTTGTAAATAATATTATAATTATAACTTTTTTCATGATAGATATTTTATCATTTTCTTAAATTTTAGTAAAGTTCTTACAAGAATACTTAATTTTTGATATACTCTTTTTAACGATTATTTATTTCTTCGTTTAAAATTTTGGATACCAAAGCAGGGTTTGCTTTTCCTTCACTAGCTTTTAAAACTTGTCCTACTAGAAAACCTATGATATTAGTTTTTCCATTTTTGTATATATTAACTTGTTCTGGATTTTCATTTAATACTTTATTAACTATTTCTTTAATACTTTCTGGATCACTTATTTGTTCCATACCTTTTTCTTTTACTATTTCTTCTGGCGTCTTTTTTTCTTCTAAGCAAAGTGCACATACTTCTTTTGCTTGTTGTGTGCTAATACTTTTGGAACTTATCATTTTTAACATATTTGCTAACATTAGTGGAGTCATATATATGTCTGAAAAACTTATATTGTTATTATTTACATATCCTAGAATTCTTGTTGTGATCCAATTACTTGCATCTTTTGGGTCTACTTCAAGCAATAGTGCTTCTTCATAAAAATCACTTACTTCTTTGTTTCTGACTAGTGTTTTGGCATCTTTTGGAAGAACTCCTAGGCTGATGTATTTCTTTTCTCTTTCTAACGGTAACACTGGAATTTCTTCTTTTATAGACTCTTTATATTCTTTACTTAAAGGCACTACTGGTATATTAGGTTCAACATAATATTTGTAATCTATTGCATCCACTTTTTCTCTCATAGATACTGTTATTTTTTTATCATCTACCCATCTTCTAGTTTCTTGTATTACTTTTTCTCCTTTTTCAAGAATTTCTGTTTGTCTCTTTATTTCGTAAGTAATTATTTCTTTTACATTATTAAATGAATTTATTCCTTTTATTTCTGCCCTTGTACCTAAGACAGTATCAGTGTCTTTCATCATAGAGATGTTTACATCAACTCTCAATTGTCCTTTATCACTTGATGCTTCAGAAATATCACAATATTTTATTATGTTTCTTAAATTCTCTAAAAATGTTATTACTTCATTCTCTTCGTTAAAACAAGGATCTGTTATGATTTCAACTAATGGAACGCCTGCTCGATTATAGTCTAACAAACTTTCTGTTTCTAAATGTTCCATGTTAGCTGTGTCTTCTTCAAGATGTAATTGATGTATACCATATTTTTTTATTGTTCCATCTATTTCTATTTCAAGATATCCATTTTTACCAAATGGACAAGTCATTTGTGTAATTTGATATCCTTTAGGTAAATCAGCATAATAATAATTTTTTCTATCAAATAAAACTATTGAAGGAGTTTCACAATTTAGTGCCATGGCAAGTTTTAATGATTTCTTTACTGCTTCTTTATTTGGAAGAGGTAGTATTCCTGGGAATGCTAAGTCAATAACACTTATGTTGGTATTAGGATCTTTAGTATATTCGTTTATACTACTTGAAAACATTTTTGTTTTTGTATTTAATTCACAATGAACTTCTAAACCAATTACTGCTTTATACATCTTTTCTACCTCCTGCACATATATCTTTTATTCCTATTATTTCTTCTAAATGTGAAGCAATATTTAAGCAAAGTGCGTCTGCTTGTGCTTTACAAGTAAGATTTATTCCTACAGGCATATCTTTAACATATCCCATAGGCAATGTTATACTTGGGTATCCTCCAAAATTACCTATTACAAGATGATTTTCAAGTATTAAATATTCGCTACTTAGTTTGTCTGGCTCCTTTGATTCATCTATTTTAGGCGCGACAAGTCCACTTGCTGGCAGAATTAAACCGTCGTATTTTTCAAATAATTTATTCATTTTTTCTACTAACATTCTTCTTACTCTTTTAGCATTTATGAATAATTTTTCTTGATTTTCTCTTTCTAATATGTAACTTCCTATTACAAATCTTCTTTTTATCATCTCAGAAAAACCTTCAGTTCTTGTGTTTATCATAACTTCTTTTGGTGAAGATCCTGGCATACGATTACCGAATATAAATCCTGTTAAGTTTGAATTATTGCTTGTAGCTTCTGCACATGATATTATAAAATATACTGGAAATAAAGTTTCTAAAATAGTTTTATCAAAACTTACTTCTTCTATTTGGATTCCATTATTTTTAAGTTTTTCTATTTGTTTTTTAAATAATGCTATGATTTCTTTAGACTCGTTTTCTTTAGCTGATTCAATGATTTCTTTTATATAAAATAGTTTTTTGCCTTTTATATTTTCTTTTAAAATGTCTGTATAATTTATTTCTTCGTCTGGTAAAGTAGTCATATCATTACTGTCAAATCCTTTTATAACATCAGTTACAGCTGCTATGTCAAATACATTTCTAGCAAATATTCCTACATGGTCTAAACTACTAGCAAATGGAAATAATCCGAATCTGCTAATACGGCCATATGTAGGCTTAAATCCCACAACTCCACAAAAAGAAGCAGGTTTTCTAACTGAGTCTCCTGTGTCACTTCCTATACTAAACGGCACTACACCTTCACTTACACAAGCTGCTGATCCAGCTGACGAACCTCCTGATATTCTGGTTTGGTCCCACGGATTTTTTACTGCACCCGTATGGCCTGTTAATCCGCTTCCTCCCATCGCTAATTCATCTAAAACTGTTTTTCCTACTAATACAGCTCCTGCTTTTTTTAATTTTTTATATACTGTGCTATCAAATACAGGAATATAATTTTTTAATATGTTACTTGAAGCGGTTGTTAATATATTTTTTGTTGAAAAATTATCTTTAATAGCATAAGGTATTCCATTTAAAAGACTGTTACTTTCTTCTTTAGTAAAATCTTCCATAATCGTTACAAATGAATTTATTTTCTCTTGTGAATATAAAGCTTTCTTCTTTGATTCTTCAAATAATTTTAAACTAGTTGTAGTTTTATTATCAAGTAATTCTTTCATTTCAGTTATATTCATTATTCCACCACCTTTGGCACACTAACACAATTATTTTTTACTTCACTTGCATTTTTTAAGGCATCTTCTTTTGTTAGTTTTTCATTAGCTATATCTTCTCTTAAATAAGAATTTTTTAATGGAAATGGAAAATCTAATGGTTCATAATTTTCTATTCCTTCTATTTGACTAATTAAGTCAACTTGTTTAAATAATATATCAAATTCTTTTTGTAATTTACTGTATTCTTCTGCGTTCATTTTGAATTCTAAATTTTCTGCATATGTTTCTAATTTTTTTACTTCTAACATTATTTCATCACCTTTTAAAATATATCATAATTTAAAGAAAAAAGCGACATTATTTGATAACTTAATGTCTCTTTAATCATTATTTTTTATTCTTGTTTTTTTGCTTTGCTGCTTCTTTTGTTTCTTCTGGTTTTACTTTTTCTTTTTGTTCTTCTTTGTAAGTTTTAAGTTCTTTTTTTAATGAATTCATTTGATCGACTAATTTTTTAGTGTTTTGATTATTTACAATAATAATTGCACCTGTAGAAAGTATTATAAATATTGCTGTTATTACTAACATAGTAGACCTTGAAGGTTTATTTACATTTGCTTCTTCTTGTTTTTTTGCTTCTAATTCTTCAAAAATGTCATATCTTTCTTTACTATTATATAAGTCTTTTATAGCTTTTTTAATTGATTCATCATATCTATCTGAGTAACCAGGAAAAGTTTGATCTCCTATTATAATAAATGGAACTCCAGAGATAGTTGTTTCTAATACATCTGCTACTTCTTCCATCAATGCAGCATTCTTTTTATCCGCCCATACTTCATATGATTCTAGTTTGAAAAATTCTCCATATTCGTCAACAATACTGTTTAAGAAAGTTAAAAACTTTTTACAATATCCGCATCCACTTCCTCTAAACATATATATTGTTACTTGTTTATCATTTTCTTTATATTTAGATAAGTCATGCTCGATTTGTTCTTCTGTCAATGTTTCTTCTAAATTTTTTGTAACATATTTTTCTTTTGTTATTTTGCTTCCACATCCAGTAGTTAACCCAAATATTATTGCTATAAATAGCATTCCTATTAAAATTTTCTTTTTCATTTTTTACCTCTTTCTTTTTTTACTAATTAATTTTACCACTTTTATTTTAATATTCAAAGTATTTTTATTCATTTTCTTGTGTTAAATTATGACCACAAAATCCATTTTCAAATCCCCAATCTTCATTTAATTCGTTTGGGCCAATGTATACATCTTTTCTTCCATCAGTTTTGTTACATTTTATTAAAGTGATACCATTTTTAGTGTGGATTATACTACCTGTGTCTCGGTAAACACTAGTGCCTCCATCTAATAAACTCGCGTGGATTGTTAATAGTGATACCATTTTATCAGTAGCTTCATTTATTGTTTTGCCACTTTCTAAATAATTTTTTAACGTTTTTTGCTCGTCTAATAATTCCACTTCTTCAAGACAAACTAAGTAAACTGTTTGGTCAGAAGTTGTATAATATTCTATAGCTTCATTTTCACAGTTTTGTCTTTCTATTGTGTCTATTTTATAATCTATTTTAGGTTTATTTTCTTCTTTTTGTTTTGGTTCTTTTTGTTTTCCACAGCCAGTTATTAAAATAAGTATACATATTATTATTGTAATTTTTTTCATTTAAACACTCCCCTATCTAAAATTTAACATAACATTCTATCTTTATCAAGACTTTATTTTTTAAAGCAAGTTATAATTTTATAATTTTTTTAATATTGATTTTTATTTTTCGTTTATCTACTCTTTTTCTTTTAGAATTTTTAGCATTATAACTATCCAAAATAAAGTTACTTAATTCTTCTAAAACTATATATACAAATATAGATGCGAGCGTTAACATTGTAAGTACTACTAAATGATGAAGATTTAACGCACTGATATTAAATAGTGTACCATGGAAGAAACAAGCGTATAAAAATAGAGAAATTAAGAATGTTATTAATGATATTCTGATAAAATTATATGGTTTACAGAGTTTTATTAGAAATATAAAACCTGTCATAGTAGTAAGTATTACAGACATAGTACTTGTTATTTCACTACTAAAATTAAGGCATTTTCCAAATAGTGTTACTATCATAATGTTTATTACTACTGTAAGTGCTACTGGTATACTTTTGCTTAATATTTTTAACATAAAGTTTCCACTTACTAAGTCTTTATTAGGTTCTAAAGCTAATATAAACGAAGGTATTCCAATAGTTACTCCAGTTATCAATGTTAATTGTATTGGGACAAAAAAGTATTCTGATTTTGATATTATACTAAATAATATTAAAAGGATAGTATAAATTGTTTTCATTAATAATAAAGACGCTGATCTTTCTATATTATTAATTGTTCTTCTACCTTCATTTATGATTTTAGGCAATGAGTCAAAGTTTCCATCTAATAATATTAGCGAGCTTACGCTTCTTGTAGAATCTGCTCCATTTCCTAAAGCTATGCTACAATCGCTTTGTTTAAGCGCTAATACATCATTTACTCCATCTCCAGTCATTCCAACAGTGTGACCTTTACTTTGCAAACTAGCTATTATTGCTTTTTTTCCACTTGGAGTTACACGTGCGAAAACATTATATTCATTTGCAACTTTAGTTAATTCTTCATCTGATAATGAACTTGTGTCTAATCCTTTTATTTCTTTTAATCCACATATTTCGCTTATTCTAGTAACTGTGCTTAAATTATCTCCACTTATTATTTTAACTTCTACTCCTTGTTTTCTAAAATATTTTAATGTTGATTCTGCAGAAGGCCTTATTATATCTTCAATTAAAATGAATGCAAGAAGTTTTAATGAGTCTAGTGTATTAGCTATTTCTTTAGATTTTGCTAATACTAATACTCTATATTTTTTTTGGTATTTTTCAGTTAGTTTATTTATTTCTTTTTTGTTTTTAAATAGAATTTCAGGTGCACCTAAATAATATGTACCTTTCTTTTCAAATGAGATACATGAATATTTTCTTGAACTAGAGAAAGGAATTTCTTCTTTGATAATCCATGAAGATTCTCCAGTATATTTATCTTTGATTGCTTTCATAGTAGCATTTGTGTCTGTCATATTATAAGATAGTGCAGTTAATATTTCTTTAATAGTTTCTTTTTTTGTCAATTTATAAGGAATGATTTTCTTTAATGACATTTTGCCTTCAGTTAGTGTTCCTGTTTTGTCAAGACATATTACATCTGTTCTTGCCAGAGTCTCTACTGCGCTTAGGCCTTGTACTAATACTTTATATTTGCTTAATCTTATTACACTTACAGCCATTACTGAAGTAGTTAAAAGGATTAATCCTTCTGGTATCATTCCTATTACACCTGCAGTACTTGAAAATACTGAGCTTGTTATTTCGCCTTCTGTCACTTTCATTTGGGTTAAAAATAGCATAATTCCTAATGGTATTATTAAGAATGATATAATTTTTAATATTTTCTCAAATGATGACATTATTAAAGAATTTGATTTTTTTACATATTTTGCTTCTTTTGATATTACACTTACATAGTTTTCTTCTGCTACATGTATAACTTGTGATAAGCATGTACCACTTACTATGAAGCTTCCACTTAATAAGGTGTCTCCTAATTTTTTTGTTATAACATCACTTTCTCCTGTTATTAGCGATTCATTTACTTCTACAATGCCACTTCTTACAATGCTATCACAAACTACTTGATGTCCACTTTTCAACTCCATTATGTCATCAAGTACTAGAGAGTTTATATCTAATTCTTTATAATTTCCATCTCTTAATACTTTGACTTTGCTTTCCGTTAATACTTCTAATCTGTCTATAATTTTTTTAGATATTATTTCTTCTACTATGCTTATAATTGAATTGGTAAATATTACACCCATAAATAGACAGTTTTTAATTCCTTCATATAAAGCATTGTTAAATAATCCTGCTAAAAATACACATGCACCTAATGCTATATTTAACATATTAAAGTATGTAAAAAAGTTGGTTTTTATTATTTCTTTTATAGTTTTTGTTTTAGGAAGTGTATCATAATTTACTTGATTATTCGCTATTCTCTTTTGGACTTCGCTTTTTGTTAATCCTGTTTTTATATTTGTCTTTACCTTTTTACTCATAAATTTACTTCTCCTAATTCCTAGTATAAATTATAACACGTATAAAGCTTACAAGGTATAACATTTTTGTAAGATTATGTAAATTTATTAATAAAAGATTTTATTGCATTTAGTGGGTTATGAACTTACTTTTATATTTATTGTCTTTATTTTTATCAAATAATTGTAAAACTTAGATAATATGATTTTCTATTGCCCTTCTTATTATTGGATATTCTTCCATTTTATCCCGTATTTCTTTTATCTCTTCTTGTTTTTTTATATAATCAATATTTTTTATTTAAACTTTTTAATTTTATTTTTAAGTTTATTTATTTCTTCTAGTGATAAGCCTGTACTAGAATTTATAATTTTAGGATTTACATCATTATAAATTAGATTTTTTGCTATTTCTATTTTTCCCTCATTAAATC
>CANSWR010000050.1 GCA_947650795.1 uncultured Bacillota bacterium
AGTGCTCCAACCAACTGAGCTACTATTTCTCCATAATACCCCATGTAATTTTTGGTATAGGTATATATATCCATAACAACTCATGAAGATTGGGAGAATACTTCCTAAAAATCCTAATATTATACCTTCAAAGAAAAATGGTAATTTTATATATGAATTAGATGCTCCAACTAATCTCATTATTTCTATTTGTCTTTTTCTATTGTTTATAGTTATTTTTATTGTGTTACTTATTAAAAATGCTGTTACTATTATTAGACCAATCACTATTGAAAAAGTTATTTTCTTTACAACATCAAATATTCTAACTAATTGTTCAACCATTCCTTCGCCATATTTTACATTGTTAACGTTAGATAATTCTTTTATTTGTTTAGCTGTTTCTCCTATTTTTTCAGTATCTTTTACTTTAACTAAGTATTCGTCTAGCAAAGGATTTGAAGCTTCATCATATTCTCCAAGAATTGTTCCTAATCCATCTGAATCTTTTGACATTTCTTGTCTTATTTGTTCTTTTGATGTGAATGTTACTGTATCAATATTAGATAGTGATTTTATTTTTATTTCCATTGCTTCTATATCACTTTCGCTAGTTCCTTTTTCTATATATACTACTATTGTTACATCTTTTTCTATATCATCAGTGAATTTATTAACATTTTCTGAAAGTATGATTGAAACTGCCACTAATATTAATGTTATTGTTATACATGAGATACTTGATAAACTTAATGAAAAGTTTCTGAATACACTTTTAAATCCATCTCCTATGTTATTAAATAAAATTCTAAATGCTTTCATTTTAAGTACCCTCCTTTTTCTTTATCTCCAATTAGGATACCTTTTTCTAATGTTAAGACTCTTTTTTGATATTTGTTTACTATATCTTTATCATGTGTTGCCATTATAATTGTTGTACCTTCTTCATTTATTTTATTTATTATTTCCATTATACCCATTGAAGTGTCTGGATCAAGGTTTCCAGTAGGTTCGTCACATATAAGAATTTTAGGATTGTTTACTATTGCACGTGCGATTGAAACACGCTGCTGTTCTCCTCCTGATAATTGGTCTGGATAGCTTCTAAATTTTTCTTTTAATCCAACTTTTTCTATTGCACTCATAACTTTTTTTCTTACTTCACGTTCGGGTAATCCATATAATTCTAAAGCAAATGCTACATTTTCATATACTGTTAGATTAGGAAGTAGCTTGTAATCTTGAAATACTATTCCTAATTTTCTTCTTAATTTATAAACTTTTCTATTTTTTAGTTTTGCTACATTGATTCCACCTACAAATACATCTCCACGAGATGGTTTTTCTTGTCTGTATAAAAGTTTTATTAATGTACTTTTTCCAGAAGCAGTTGCGCCTATTACAAATATAAAATCACCCTTTGGTATGGATACATTAATATCACAAAGGGCAGTTGTTCCATTTTTATATTGTTTATATACGTTTTTTATTTCTATTAAGTTCATTTTTCCTCCTTCTAAATTATATCATTAGATTCTCATATCATGTAATGGCAATTTATACCTGTTAGTACCACCATAAACTTCATATGCATCTAATATTGTAATAAATGCGTTTTTATCTATTTCTATTATTTTGTTTTTTAATTTCATATATTTTTCTGTCGGTACAACACACATTATTAGATCACTATCTTTTTTCTTATAACCTGTAGTTACTTTTAATTCGCTAGTTCCACTTTTTATTTCGTTTATTATAAATTCTTTTATTTCTTTTATTTTTTCTGATTTTATAAACATTACTTTTGAATCACTTATTCCAATTAAAAATGAATCTATCATTCGAGTTTCTATAAATCTTATTATTAGTGATATTACGAGCATTTCAAAGCCTAAAACTACTGTACTAGTAGCAAGTATTATAACATTCAATATAAATAATGCTTGTCCTAGAGGTAATCCAAACTTTTTTTTAAATATTATACCTAATACATCTGTTCCTCCAGTAGAATATCCTGCTAAGTATGCACATGTGTATCCTATTCCTAATAATACTCCTATTACAACTACATTAAGAAATATTGATGAAATATGAATATTTAAAATATTATTTATATTTTCTGTTAAATATACTACTGAGGTGTATATAAGTGATCCTACAAGATGTGGTGTCATTTCTTTTACTCCTAGTGTAAGTCCGCCTATAACTATTAGTAATATATTTCCTGCTACAAGTACATAGATTACGTCTATTTTAAATAGATAATTGAATAATACACTAACTCCACTTAATCCACCTATCATATAATTGTTAGGAACGACAAAGACATTGAAAGTTATAGATATTATTAATATACCTATTAGAAAAATAAGAAAATTAAGTAATTCTTTTTTATTCTTTTTTATCATTTCAATTCTTTTCTCCTATACTGTTACATTATATCAAATAAATAGGGTATTTTCTACTAAATAAAAAGTATTAATGTAAATGTTGATATGAGGAATAAGTGTAATTTTTGTCTTTCCTTAGAAAAAGGTTTATAATAAATAAAATATTAATATTTAAAACAGACTGTATATGAATATTTTAAGATAGCCTGTTTACTTTTGCTAAATTTATTAGTGTTATAGGTTTTATATTTGTGTATATTTTTACAATCTCTAATTTAATATTGAGTAGTTTTATTGCATATATTACATTTTTTATTTATATATTTTCATCATTTAATGTTAACATTTTAAATTCATATAGCTCTCATTTAGGATTTTAAGTTACATCAAGTTCAAACACTTACTATAGTATCTTTATATTATGTAACACAATAAAAAACTATAAATTAGATTTATAGCCTATTTATGATAAGTTTCATTATTCATTATTTTAAATGCACGGTATATTTGTTCTAGTAATATACCTCTAAAAAGACCATGTGGAAAAGTTAAATTTGAAAATGATATTAATTTATTACTAATATTCAATATTTCTTCATCTAATCCATCAGAACCACCAATTATAAATGTTATATTTGAATTTCCTTTAGTAAGATTGTTATTTATTAGTTCTGTAAATTCTAGGGTAGAGAGTAATTCACCTTTTATATAAGTTGAAATTATGTAATCTCTACTATTTACGTGTTTTAATATTTCTTTTGCTTCATCATGAATATTACAGTCTTTTAATTCTATTATTTCAAGTTTATAATATTTGTTTATTCTTTTACTGTAATCGTTAACTAAATCTACTAAGTATTTTTCTTTTAATTTTCCTACAACTATTAATTTTATCATATAGTTACCTTTGTTACTTCATGTTGGGAAGCACATTCTAAATTTTTAAATTCTATTTCATTTTCTTTTAATATTTTTAAATTTGTTTCTAAAGCTAAAGTAGGGTCATTGTTGGATTCTGATAAATGAGCTAGAATTACTTTTTTTGTGTGTGGGCCGATTAATCTAGATAAGTAGCCAGCACATAATTCATTTGAAAGATGGCCTTTATCACTTATTATTCTTCTTTGTAGATATTCTGGATATGGTCCATTTATTAGTTTTTCAGTATCATGATTACTTTCAAATATATAATAATTTTTATCTTTTAAATATATAAAATTTCTATAATTTAAGTATCCAGTATCAGTTATATAAACTATGCTTTCATCGTTATATTCAAATAAATAGCCATTTGCAGTTAAGGCATCGTGAGATGTAGGTATAACTTTTATGAATATGTCATCTAAAAATATTTCATCTGTTAGATATATACTTTTTTCATATTGTTCTTCTAATACATATTGTTCTACTTCTTTTGTTATGTAGAGATTAGGTTTTACTTTTTTTAAAAACACTTTTAATCCGTTAGTATGATCGTTATGATCATGTGTTATAAAAACTGCATTTATTTCTTTTGGGTCTACTTTAATGCTTTTTAATCTCTCACTTATTTGTTTATAGGAAAACCCTACATCTATTAGAATTTTCTTTTTTCCAAAATCTATAAATGTAGAGTTTCCTTTTGACCCACTTCCAAGTACTGCTATTTTCATTAGTCGTAATTCACACCCAATGGATCTATATATTCTCCATTTACTACTATACGGAAATCAAGGTGAGTTCCTGTAGAAGCTCCTGTTGAACCCATATATCCTATTATTTCTCCTTTACTAACTTTTCTACCATCTCTCATGTCTGCTGCAAAATTTGACATATGCATGTAGATAGTTTTAATGTCTCCTGGCATGCCTGATGAACCTGTATGAGTTATATATATATAGTTACCCATATCTCCTTTGTAACCAATTTCTGATATGTATCCATCTTGAGCTGCATATAATGGAGAACCATATCCCGTTCCTGAAATATCTATTCCTCTGTGAAAAGTACGTGTTCCATCAAACGGATCTGTACGCCAACCAAAGTATGATGTAATTACATATGGTCTGATTGTTGGCCATCTCCAACTACCATTATTTCCTATGTTTTGTGTAGATAATCCACCTAAAACTACTATTTCGTTAACTGCTGGGGTTAATATTTGTTGATCCATTTGGATTACCTGTGTTGGTGTTCCATTTATTGTCTCAGTATAATATTTAACTCTACTCATACCATTTTGACCAACTTGTTTAGTGAATTTTCTTCCTATTACAATTTTATCATCGTATTCTATAACTGTTTGATATTTTACCTCTGCATCTACTACACGATTAGTTTCCACAACTACACTTACTAATGGATTTACAAGTCCTATATTAACTTTTTGTCCTGGATATAGTAGGGCAGTTTCACTTTTAATTTCTGGATTAACTATTAAAAATTCTTTAACGTTCAATTCATATTTATTAGCTATTTCTTTTATTGTTTGTCCTGCTTCTACTGTATGCATTCCTTGGACTTCATCTGTTCCAAATAATAAGTATTTGCTTAATTCGTTAGCATCTTTATATATTTTGTCATCTGTACTTAAGTATTTCTCTTTTATTGTTATATTTTCTTTTATAGATATATTTATTAATGTTTCTCCTGTAGTTACAATTTCGTCTTGAGCATTTGCTAAATATTTTTCGTATGTTTCATCATCAACAAATGCTTTTATTGTACTTGTTATAGCTTTGTCAAAATCTTCTTTTTTTAGTACATTAATTTTATGAATTTTGTCTTCACTATGTGCGATTGTTATTTCATAACCTTTTACACTAAATGGTTCTACATCTTTTATTTTATCATATACATCTTCTACTGAATCAACTGTACCTTCATATGTTACTAGTTTAGTTGTTTCTAGTCCTATTGGAGCATAAATCTTTTTCACTTTAAACTCATTTCTAAGACTTTTTTGTTCTTTATTAATTAAATTGTATAGTTTTTCTTCGTCTTCTATAATACCAATACTTTCTCCATTTAAGTATACTTGATACACTGTAACTGGATAATTTGTAAATGTTTTTCGTTCTGAACCTAATATGAATACTAAACTAGATAGTATTATTGAAAATAGGAACCCCCAATAAATACTTTTTCTACTCATCATTATTTTCCTCACTTTTTAAACAGTTCTTGAAATTCGTATAAGGTCTTTCAAAAACTAAATTTACAGTTCCTTGGCTTCCACTTCTGTTTTTTGAAATTATTAAGTCTACTTGTGAAAAGTCAGGTCTGTCTTTTGCATTAAATTTATAGTAATCATCAATATATATAAACATTACCATATCTGCATCTTGTTCTATTGAACCACTTTCTTTTAAGTCACTCATAAGTGGTCTTTTATCTTCTCTCGCTTCAACTCCACGAGATAACTGCGCTAATGCGACTACTGGAACTTCTAATTCCATGGCAAGTTTTTTTAAATCTCTTGATATTTCACTAACTTCATTAGTTCTTTGTCCTAAGTATTTGCTTGAACTACTAATTAATTGAAGATAGTCTATAAATATTGCATCTAAACCTTTATCGCTATTTTTTAATCTTCTGCACTTACTTCTAATTTCTGATACTGTAATAGCAGGAGTGTCGTCTATATAAAATTTTGTATCTGCAAGAAGGCTCAGAGTTTCATTATACTTCTTCCAATCCATATGGTCAAGTTTTCCTGTTCTTAGTTTCATAGTTTCTATTTGTCCTACGCCTGAAAAAAGCTTGTTAACTATTTGGATTGCTGGCATTTCAAGAGTAAAGAATGCTACTGATTTTTTTCCTTGTATTGCCATATTGCCTGCTATGTTTAGCGCTAAAGATGTTTTTCCCATACCAGGACGTCCTGCTATTATTATTAATTCATTACTGTGAAATCCTGTTGTCCTTCTATCTAAGTCAATAAATCCTGTCGCAACTCCTGTCACATCTCCACCATTTTTTGCTAGAAATTCTATTTGTTCCTGAGCTTGGTCCAATACTTCTTGTATGGGCTTTATTTCTTTAGTCATTCTTTCACTGTTAATACTTAAAATGTTTTT
Organism: uncultured Bacillota bacterium; assembly: GCA_947650795.1. Lineage (GTDB taxonomy): Bacteria > Bacillota_I > Bacilli_A > RF39 > UBA660 > MGBC139354. The sequence continues at coordinate 6,428 of CANSWR010000050.1, forward strand.
TTCTGCATCTTCTACAATGTTATTTAAGCTATCTTTTTCTTCGTAACAGTTTTCTATTATTTTAGTTGATTTATCTATTAAAGACCTTAGTACATATTTTTCAAATATTATATTAATATAGTATTCAATATTTGCTGGTGTTGCGACTGAGTCTATTATTTCAGTTAGATATTCTATCCCGCCTATAGACCCTAATGATTTATTTTTTTCTAGTTCATTTGATACTGTTGTAACATCTATTGCCACATCTTCTCTTCTAAGTTTTTTTAAAACTTCGTATATTTTTTTATGAGAATCTAGAAAGAACATATCACTATGAAGCTCTTCACACACTTTATCTAAGGCGCTTTTATTTAAGAATGCACATCCTAAAGCATTTATTTCTGCTTCAATGTTTTGTGGTTCTTTCCTTGCCAATTCATTCACCTCCTAGGAGAATTACTTTTAGTTCTGCTGTTACTTTTTTATGTAAGTTTATTTTTACATAGTGTGTTCCTAGACAATTTATGTTATTAGCATCTATTTGTTTTTTATCAATTTTTATATTGTATTTTTGATTTAGTTCTTCACTTATCTGTTTAGAACTTATACTTCCAAACACGCGGCCATTTGATCCTGTGTTTACTTGAAATTTTAATTCAAGATTTTCAAGTTTATTTTTAAGTTCTGTCATTTCGTTTATTAATGTTTCTTCTTTTTCTTTTCTATCTTTTAATTCAACATCAAGTAATTCTTTACTTTTGTTAGAATATGGAACAGCCTTTTTTTCTTTTATAAGAAAACTTGCAAAGCCGTCTTTGACTTCTTTTATTTCATCCTTTTTTCCTGTTCCTTTTACATTGTCTATTAGTATGATTTTCATAAGTCCTCCGTTTAGTAATTATACCACAAATATCTAAAAATGCAAAATTTAGGTGTTTAATCCCCTTAAAAACTAAGAAACAAGACCAATTTAGTCTTGTTCTTCTTCTTTTAACTTTTTGATTTCTTCTAGTGATAAGTCTGTAAATAAAGATATCTTTTCTAATGTTTCATTATTGGTAATCATTTTTTTTGCAATTTCGATTTTACCTTCGACTCTACCTTCGATTCTGCCTTCAATTTTGCCTTCACATCTACCTTCTTCTTTAGCAGTTATCAAATTACTTCTTATCAGTTTTTCTTGTCTACTATAATCTTGAACTTCTTTATTATTCATAAAGTTTACCATCTCCTTAAGTAATTTATCTGATAGCTTATTTTTACTTCTTTCTATTATGTTCTTCATTTCTTCATATGATTTAGCACTTATTTTAACATTCTTCTTTTAGCTTTTTGATTTCTTCTAGGGATAAATCTGTAAATAAAGATATCTTTTCTAATGTTTCATTATTGATAAGCATTTTTTTAGCAATTTCGATTTTACCTTCGATTTTGCCTTCGATTTTGCCTTCACATCTACCTTCTTCTTTAGCAGTTATCAAATTACTTCTTATCAGTTTTTCTTGTCTACTATAATCTTGAACTTCTTTATTATTCATAAAGTTTACCATCTCCTTAAGTAATTTGTCTGATAACTTATTTTTGCTTGTTTCTACTATGTTTTTCATTTCTTCATATGATTTAGCACTTAATAAGTTTCTTATTACTTCAAAATTCTTGTTCTTATTATATGATACTTCATTTGTTTTATCAATATTTATTATATAAATAGTTAAATAATCTTCAAGTATTTTATCACTAGGATGAGTAGTGTTGGTCATTACATATTTATTAATTATATTTCCTGTTTTATGTATGTTTATGTCTTTTACTAAGTTTATTAATGTTACAGGTTTTATTTTATTATATGTTTCTCCTATTTTTAATTGTTCACTAAATAGTTTTGTTACATACATCACATTTTTTATTTCTGAGTTAGTATTATAAGTTGTTTGCATTTCAATATTATATATATCTCCATTAGGGGATTTTAATACTACATCTAATTCAAAATTTTTATTTTGGATTGTTTCTTTATCTAAATTAACACTGTTAGTGATTGTTGAACCATTTAATGATCCTTCTGGTAAATCAAGAAGAGATTCAAGTAAATAAATAGTAAGATAAATATATTTATTAGTACCAAAGAATTGTTTAAACATTAAATCTCTATAAAGAGGTAGAAATTCATTGTTATTCATAATTTTCCTCCTTTCGTTTATATTAAAAAATTAAGTAAAATTACTTATTAGGACTTTAATATAATATAAATCTAAAAGAAGATAAAATATTCACAAATATATTCTTAAGTCCTGATATGATTTTATTGTTTTTACTTACTTTTGTCAAGGGAAAATTAATTTGAGTTTAGGTTTTTTACTTTAAGTTTTTAAACAAATCTATCATATTCTATTA
>CANSWR010000051.1 GCA_947650795.1 uncultured Bacillota bacterium
GCGTTTATTATGTTAGGTACGATTTGTTTTTTTCTACTAACAATTCCATCCATAAAGAATCCTTGTTTTATGTTTTTAGTATTAAACACTTTTCCTATAATCGCTTCACTATTTTTATCATATAGTATATAACTTCCATTTTTTATAATGTCTGTAACAACAAATATAAAATAATTTGATTTTATTTCTTCTTTTTCTTTTTCTATTACTTTTAGATATTTATCTATAGAGTTAAGAATACGATTGCAATCCATAGTAAATACTTGACTTATAGTTACTTTTAATGATGAGACTTCAAATGTTTTATAGTCAGCACTTATTATTTCTTCTTCACTATATTCTTCTAAACTTGTTCCTGCCTTAAACATTTCCATAGCATATTTTTCAAGTTTTACTTTACATATTTTTGTTAGTATATTCGCTACTTTTTTATCTGTTTCGGTAGTGGTTGGACTTTTTAAAAGTAAAGTATCAGATATTATTCCAGATAGCATAAGTCCTGCAGTCTCTTTGGAAATTTTTATGTTATTTTCTTGATATAAGAAATATATTATTGTGTTAGTGCTTCCTACTGTCATATTTCTAAAGTTTATAGGTTGATTTGTACTAATTCTTCCAATTCTATGATGATCAACTATTTCAACTATTTCAGCTTCTTCTAATCCAATCGCACTTTGTTCTAATTCGTTATGATCTACTAATATTACTTTTCTTTTATTTATTTTGTCTATTTCACTTTTTCTTAATAGACCTTTACAAATATTATTCGAGTCAATTACTGGAAAACTATCTATTTTAAGTGGGGCACTCCAAGTTATGAAGTCATCATAATAGTCTTTTTCATGAACACAATATGGTTCAGTTTTTTTTAAGATGTTTTTGATGTAATTACTGTAAACTATAAGTCTTGCTGTTTCAAATGATTTTAAGTTAGTTCTTATAATGTTTACTTTATTTTTCTTGGCTTCTTTGATGTGTTCTTTTTTTATTTCAGAACCGCCTATTATAATAATTAATTTAACTTTAGATTTTATTCCTAATTCAATTATATAATGTCTGTCTCCTACAATAAGGATATCTTCACTACCAAGTTCTATTAAATTTTCAAAGGTTGAGTGCGCGAATGAAGCTGTTGTTACTTTACCATATATTTCATCATCAATATGGACAATTTCTTCTCCATCTAGTGTGCCTAATATATTTTGATAGCTTGTTTTTAAGTAGTTACTATCTGGGTATAATATTTTTTTTAATATATCTTTAGCTGTTATAAGATTGATTAAGTTTTTATTTTTATCTACTATTGAAACAGCTGTTGTATTAACTTTTAACATATGGTCATAAACATCTTTTATTGATGCATTTTCATTTAGTATGCAATCTTTTCTATAGTCTATGTCTTTTATTCTTACTTTTGTATCATTAAGATATTTTGGTTCTTTAACTTTAAAGTAATCAAGAACAAACTTTGTTTCTTTGCTAATTTGGCCTAATACTCTTTCTTCTGCTTGTATTCCTAACTCTCTTTTTAGATTAGCTAGATTTATAGCAGCACACACTGAATCTGTGTCTGGGTTCATATGCCCAAAAATATAAACTTTATCCATAAAATACACTTCCCTCTTTTTAAACTTTAAATAATATACTACAATTGAAATGAAAAATCAACATTTTTGTACAATATTTGTCACAAAACAAATTAAATAAAAAATTAACCTTAGAAAGATATTTTTCTAAAGTTAACTTATTCTTTAATTTCAAAATAGTTTCCACTATCTAAATATAAAATTCCCTTTTTAGTTCCTAGTTGACTTTTTATTTTTGTGTAGTTACTAAATTCATTAATTTTATTTAAAGTGATATATACTTCATTTCCATCTGTCATATATAATAAAAATCTTTCTTTATCATAATCTGTTGGAGTATATTCTATTTCACTAATTTTTAATATTGTTCCATAATCTACATTATTAAATTTTTTTACAAGTTTTTCCATTTTATCATCTGGAACATAATTAATTAATATTGGTACTTCTATATTGTGTTTTATGTCATTAAGTTTTTGACCATCTTCTAAAACAAATTCATTTGAACTTCTTATATTAAAGAATACTTTATATTCTTCTATTTCTATTGTTACTACATAACCCCAGCTTTTTTTTATATTAACATTTTTTATTAAAGGAATTTTATTGATTCTTTTTTTCATTTTACTAGAAAGTGTAGTTATAAATGATGGATAGTTTTCTATTCCTGCTGTTTCTATGATATTTTGATCACTTATATAATTGTTTCCTATAATTATTATGTTTTTTATTGGCTTTTTGCTAAGATAATAACAACTAAATATTATGATATTTAAGAACAGTAAAAAACAAAGAAATTTTTTGAAATTAAATACTCTTCTTCTTAGTTTTTTTACTGTCATATTTATTCTCCCTTTTATTATTTTTTAATTATATATCTATTTTTTTATTTCTTCAACAATAATTCTTGATGCTTCTAATTTTGGAACTTTTTTTAAATTTTCTTTGATTTTATTTTCGTTTTTAAAACAATTATTTATTGCTTCTTTTAATGTGTCTGTATTTAAGTTATCTTGTTCTAACATTATGCTTAGATTTTTATCACTTAAATCTTTAGCGTTATAGTATTGATGATTGTTAGCTACATATGGAGATGGTATTAGTATTGATGGTAAGTTAAGTGCTAAAATTTCACTAATGGTACTAGCTCCTGCTCTGGAAATGATTAAATCTGCTGTTTTCATTAGTCCACTTAAATCGTTATAGAAAGGAACTACTTTTACATTTTTTGTTACTTTAATATTTTTAAAATCTTCGTAAGAACGTTTTCCAGTTATAAATAATATTTCACTATTTGGATCATTATAACTACTTAAAAATTCTTTTAGTTTTTCATTTATTACTTCGCTTCCTAAGCTTCCCATTACAATTAGTATTAGTTTTTTATCTTTGTGAAATCCTAGTTTTGTTTTATCATGTGATGAAATTGTAATAGCTTTTTGACCACATGGATTTCCAGAATATATTACTTTGTTTTTAAAGTATTCTTTACTTTCTCTAAAAGAAATGAATGTTATATCAGCATATTTAGAAAGTATTTTATTTGTTTTTCCTGGTATTTTATTTTGTTCATGAATTGCACTTTTTATTTTTAATTTATGCGAGGCCATTATTACAGGGTATGTTACGTATCCGCCAAATCCTATTACATAATCAGGGTTAAATTCTTTTATTATTTTTTTTGCTTTTTTATAAGATGATATTATACAGTGTATATTTTTTAAATTTGTTTTTATGTTTTTTGTTAATCCATAGACTTCTAAACTTTCATATTTTATTCCCATGCTTGGGATTAGTTCACTTTCCATTCTGTCTTTAGTTCCTATATATAAAAATTCATTGTTTTTATCTTTTTTTAATTCTTCTATTACTCCTAAAGCAGGATATATATGTCCTCCTGTTCCACCCGCGGTTAAGATTACTTTCATATAATGCACTCTCCTTATTTATTATATATTCATTTTATATATTTTATTGTACTTTATTTTCTGCTTTTTAACAAGACTTTAACGAATCAAAATGACAATATAATACAACTTGGATATGAATCAAGTGTTAAATATTTAATTGTTTTAAATTACTCTGAATCTATTACTAGTCTTTTTTCAATATCTTCAATACTTGGTAAAGCACCTTCTAAAAACTCTGGTATCTCAGATAAGATTTTGTATTCACTAACTCCAATTGGTTTATTAATATCTTTTAGAGCTAATTCAGCGGTTACTCTTTTCTTATCCTTACATAATAATATGCCAAATGTTGGATTATCATTTTCATCTTTGATGTATTTATCAACTGCATTTAAATAAAAATTTAATTTACCAGCATATTCAGGTTTAAACTCAGTTGTTTTTAATTCAATTACTACATAACTTCTAACTTTTAAATTATAGAATAACAAATCTATGTAGTAGTCCTCATTCTCAATTTCTAAATGATATTGCCTTCCTACGAATGCAAAACCAATTCCCTAATTCTAGCAATAACTTAGTTATATTATTAGTTAATTCACGTTCAATATCTAACTCTTTTAAATCTCTATCAGCAGTTATAAAATCGAATATATAAGGATTTTTTAATAATTCTTTTGCTTGTTCATTATTAGGAGATGGTAATGTTTCATCAAAATTAGTAGTTTTATTTTCAGATAGTGCTTGTCTTTCATATAATTTACTTGCTATTTGGTTGAGTATTACAGGTCTTGCCCAGCCATTTTGAATAGATTCTTTAATATACCAATTTCTTTGTTTTTTATCTTTGACTTTATCCATTATAGTTGTAACAGAAGACCAAGGTAATTTTGCAACATCATGTTGCAAAAATTCATCATTATCAAATACTGTGGCAAATTTTTGCATATATCTTAAATTTCTCGCGGACATACCCTTCAAAGTAGGAAACTCTATTTTTAAATCTTTTGCTAAAGTATCTATAAAAGATGAACCCCATTTATTATTTTTAATTAATTTTAATCCAATATTATAATACATTAGAATTAAATCTTTATTGGCATTTACTACTATCTTATTTCTAGTAGTAATTAACGTTTTCTTAATATCATTTAATACTTCAAAATATTTATTGTTATTTTCTAGCATAATTTTCTCCTTTTACAAGTACTCTTGTTGATATAATTGTACCATAAATAAGTAATTTTTTTAAGTTTTATATTTCATTTAACATTTATTAGTAATTTAAGTTAGATCTTTTTCATTTGCTCTTTGCTTACCCATCCTCTAGGTTTTATGTTTTCTTTATCATTTGATATGTGGTAAGGCCTTAGTGCATTTTTATTTATGATAGTGATATATTTTATATTTCCTATGTCTTTTATATTTCCATCATATTTAGCAGTATGGGTGCCACTTCCGTCACTACTAGATGTTGCAACTCCAGAAAGTAATAGAACTTTATCTCCTACTTTAAAATCATTTATATTAGATGTCTCTATGACTTTCGTTTCTTCATAAATAGGTTTAATTAAATATTCAGTTGGATTTATTCTTATATTATCTTTATATACTTCAAAATGTAAGTGTCTACCATTAACACTTCCACTTTCTCCTATTATACCTAAGATAGTATTTTCATCAACATTTTGTCCGACACTAACTTTTATTGTACCTTTTCTTAAATGAGCATATCTACTTTTCATCCCATTAGGGTGACTCACTAAAACATAGTTCCCCCAAGACTTAGCACTTAGAGGCAAAGTATTTACTCCATCTTTAACATTTATTACTATTCCTTTAGAATTAGCATAAACATTATTTTGTATTTCATCTACCCTCCAACCTAAGTCTATTCCTAAATGATTATTATACTCAAGATAACCACAAGTGATTCTTTTACTTGATTCGTTTATTACCCTATTTATCATTTTCTTAAATCCTCTACTTTATATTTCCAATCAGTTTTTTCACTAAAAACATAATTATGATTATATGCCCATGAGTTATCTTTATGTTTGTTTTTCTCTAATTTATTATTTTCTTTTAAGCTTTGTTTTTCTTTATTTTTCATCTTTACTTGTTCTCCTTTAATTTTTCAAATACTTCAAATATTTTTTTGGGAAGTGGAAGTTCCATAGATGCCCAATTCTCTAAGATAGATATTGCTTCATTTGCAATAAAAAAATAAAGCATTAACGCTCTAATTGCCATTGCTTTATCTCCTACTACTTTATCAAATAATGTTGCAAGTACCACTATTATTAGATACCCAAACTTCTTTATTATTCCTTTTATTCCAAATTTACTATTTAGTTCCTGTTTATATATTCCTTTACAAATACCGGTGATATAATCTATTATCATAAGTATTATAAGAGTTGATAATAATGAATCTAATCCACCAAATATAAATGTTAAGAAACTAAGTATTATTTTAAAAACATTTTCTAATTTCATTTATTTTTCTCCTTCTTTTAATTAGAAAAAGAGTAACAAAAAATCATTACTCATTTTCATTTTTTAATAATTTTTTTAATTTTATTGTTTTAATAAATCTTTTTTTAAGTTCTAAATATTTTCCAATGTAAATATCATTATTTTGGTTTATTATATACAATGTAGTATTACTTATTAAATAACCAACTGGTAATAAATAATTATGTCTTGTTTGCGCTAAAGGCTTTCTTATGTACTTTTTAAATGCTTCATTATTATTATCCACTATAAAAATAGGTATAAAATAAAAATTATTAGATTTATCAAAGTTATTATCTTTCACTACTCCATCTAATTCGTCATATATTTCGTTTAGTATTTTTTCTTCATATTGCTTAGTGTAAATAACCGCTATCACGTCAATTTTTGATAAACTGTATTGCTTGTAATAAAAATTAACCTCATAAGTCAATCTATTTTTAAAACATAAGAACTTATAATTATTAGCAAATAACATATTTTTTAAATAAGAATTGATACTATTATAATCTTTAAAATTTAGTTTAAATCTAAATGGTGCAGAACTCTTTAAAGGGATTTTATCCATTAAAATCATAACAACAGGACAAAATGCTCCATAAATAAGTATACAAGCAAATGAGACTTTAACATATTTAAAAAGAGATGGATAAAATAGAGAAAATTCTATAACTACTAGTGGGGATAACATCAGAATTATGGCTACTATAAAATATACTGATATTAATCTATTCAAAGTTCTTTCACTGATTCTAAATTTTTTTCTCTTTTTTTTCATAGAATTCTCCTAATATAATGTTGAGTATAAGTTAATTTTTCTCAACATAAATTTATTTATATCTAATTAAATTTTTTTCTCTTAATTTTTACCTATTCTTCATATACTATTTCTTTATCAATTATATATGCGTATATAGAATAATCACTATTAAAAATGACTGAAATCTTTTTACTATTATTTTCATCTTTTATCAATATAAAATCAATGATTATCTTATTATCTTTTTCCTCTTTTTTAGACAGTTCTAATTCATACATATAAGAATAATCTCCTAATAATTCTCTAAGAGTTTTAGAATACATTATATGGTTCATGTAATCTATCCCAAAATCCAAACCATTATTACCAAGATTTTCATATATCAATTGCCCATCTATTATATAAGCATAAACACCTTCTGTATATTTCTTATTTAAAATAACTGTCAAATATATTATTTTGTTATTTTCTAATTCTATATAATGATCACATGCTTCACTACCATCTTCATCATACTTAATAAAATTTGAGGAAGTGTTTGTTTTATTAACTGTTTTGATATTTCCAAATTTTTCTTTTAATAATGAAGAAGTATAGATATAATTTACATATTCAATCTTTGGTTGAACCTTTTCAACGTCTTCATAAAATACTCTTCCATTTATTTCATAAGCATATATCCCAAAAGTATATTTTTTATTATATATTATTTTAACCTTATGCTTTTTATTATCATAAGTTTTTAAAGTATAATTTACATATTCAGAATTAGAGTCTAATTTTTTGTACTTCCGTAGATAAATATTAAGTTTAACATCTATAGATTTTATTTTACCTATTTCATTTTTTAATATTTCTGACTTTTTTAACATTTCTAAAAGTGGCTCATTTCTTTTTGCCATATCATCATATTGGGATTTTAAAATATACAAACCTAATAATAAATGTAATATAAATATAACTACACCTATAATAATAAAAGTTCTCTTATTATTTTTCATTTTTATCTCCTTTTCAATTAATCTATAAACTCTATATTCAAACCTATTCTTACACGAAATCCCCAAAGTAAATGAATTCCAATATCTTTTCCTGCAAAAAATTGTTTATTCCCATTAGAATATTTTGTATATGCTACGCCTGGTAAAGATACTGATGTTGAATAACTAGTGTGTTTACAATCTTTTATATCAAAATAGTTAAGTATTGGATTACCATTATAATCACAAGTAATCCTTGGAACTATTTCTTTTAAATGTTCATCATGTTCTAAATTTGCACTTAATCCAAAAGGTCCAATATTTATTGAAGCTGATTCTTGCATAAAATCAATACATTTTCCACTAAAATCACATGTTTTTGTTTTATCAGAATATAAGCTAAAATTACTATCAGGTATTTCATAACCTGGACCAGAACTGAACTCAATAACTGGAGTAATTTCAACATCTAATTTTTTTATTATTTCTGTAACATCTTTCATTACATTTTTTGCAATATCACTTATACTTTTCATCATTTCTAATTGCATTTTATATAACACCCCTACAAAAGTAGTACCATATAAGTCTACATTTATAATAGGATTATTTTCGCAATAAGAATACATATTACACTGTATAATACCTTGTCCAGTAGCTATAAAAATATCAGCATTTATAAATCTACCCCAAGTAGGATTATAATATCTGCTGTTTAGGTAATATAATTCTGTTTCTTTATCATAATAGTAACTTCTATATCTAAATGGATTTATTAATGCTA
>CANSWR010000052.1 GCA_947650795.1 uncultured Bacillota bacterium
ACAAAAATTAAACTTTTTTTCATTTAACAAGTACGGAAGTCGGGTTATACCATAATATTTTATTATAAATTCAGTATATTTTCCTATTTCTGATTTTACCCAAATTTTACCTTCTTCTCTTTCAATTATAGTTTTTGCTAAAGCTAAACCGATTCCTACACTTTCTTTGCTAGAGTTTTCCACTTTATAAAACCTTTCAAATATATGTGGTAAATCTTTTTCGCTTATTCCACTGCCATAATCTTTTATATTTATTTGTTTGTATAGATTTGTTTCACTTAGTTTTATTTCTATTTTAGAATTATTTTGGGAATGTTCAAGTGAATTTTTTATTATGTTAGTTAATGCTTCAACTTGCCATTTTTTATCACAATATAGTTTTATGTTTTTACTTGAGTTAACGTCTATTTTAATATTTTTTAAGTCACTTAAATTGCTTACATTTTCTATACTTTTTTTTATAATATCATTAAGGGTAGTGTTTTCTTTTAAAAGTTTAACTGTGTTTGCATCAAATTTTGAAAGTTTTAATAATGAATTAACTAAAAAATTAATATTTGTTATTTCTCTTTTTATGTTTCTTATGAACATTGTTCTGGTATTAATATCTAAATTAGGATCTTCATTTAATGTATCTAACATTATAATTATAGATGTAAGAGGTGTCTTTAATTGATGTGATATATCTTCTAAAGATATTTTAAGATTAACTTTGTCTTTTAAATTATTTTCAGCTTGTTCTTTTAGCATTATAGTTGTTTTGTATATTTCATTTTTTAATATAGACAGTTCATCTTCTGATATATTATCTATGTCAAAGAAGTAGTTTTTCTTATTTATTTCTTCTATACATTTTGTAATTTTTTTAATTTCTTTATCTTTTTTCTTATTGTATTTTAAAAATATTCCAATTAGTAATATAGTAAATAATATAATTATAGTTTCTTTCAATATAGAATAGGTCATATTTACTTTATCATTTTCTATAACTATAGAGTCTTTTTTCATATTTATTCCATATTTTTCTAAAAATGTGTTATTTGTACTGTTATCATTTAATATTTTTATTATTTCTTCTTTATTTATATTTTTATTTTCTTTTTCTATATATTCTATTAGAGCATTTATTTTATTATTAAAATTCTTTTTATATGTATTATATTCTAAATGATTTAGTATTAAAAATAAGAGAAGGAAAACTGTTATTACTATTATTGTTTTTATTAAGTAACTTTTTAAATATATTTTATTTGCCATCATTATCAATCCTGTATCCTATTCCTTTAACTGTTGTTATTATGTCACTTTCTAATTTTTCCCTTATTCTTTTTAAGTAAACTGTTATTGTATGGTCGTCTACATCGTTTCCTGTCCAATCCCAGATATTGTCTAATAATAATGTTCTTGATACTACTCTATTTTTGTTTATAAATAAGAGATGAAGTATTTTTAATTCTAAACTTGTTAATTCTATTTTTTTACTATTTTTGTATACTTCCATTTTGTCTAAATCAAATTTTATGTCTTGTATTTGCATTATGCTATTTTTCTCTTTTCTCATTGTTACTTTATTTATTTTTGCAAGTAAGACGGACATAGAAAATGGTTTTGTTATGTAGTCTTCTGCACCTAAGTTAAGGGACTCGACTATTTTTTCTTCATCGTCAATTGCTGTTAAGAATATTGTATCTATTTTTAAAGGTTTTATTTGTAGTTTGTATAGTTCAAAACCGTTTCCATCTGGAAGAGATATATCTAATATTATTAAGTCTATGTCTTTATTTTTTATTTTATCTTGTGCTTCTTTTAAAGTGCTTGCTTTTTCTACATAAAAATTATTTTTTGTTAATGAATATTCTAAACTTTGTAATATGGTTATGTTATCTTCTATTAATAATATTTTCATATGACTCCTTTCTAGTTTTTATTTCTTTTCTAAAATTCATGCTATCACACTTAATTTGTTATGTCAAATTTTAGTTATTCATAGAAAAAGAAGTGAATTTTAGATGTTTTCACTTCTAATTGTTTCTATGGTATTCTTTTTGTTTACTTTTTGAATACTGTATCTCATTATTATAAATACTATAAGGAATACAAATATTATAGAAATTATTATTGAGAAGTATGGAAGAGTAAATGGTGTTTCCATTTTTTTGCCTATTCCATAATGTATGAAATATGAAAGTATTACACCAATAATTATTCCATATATAAGTGATTTAAAACTATAAAATAGTGTTTCTAAATTTATCATTCTATTGAATTCTTTTTTAGTCATTCCAATACTTTTGAATACTGCAAATTCTTTACTTCTAAGTTCTATATTAGATGTGATAGTATTAAATATATTTGTTACTCCAATAAGTGTAATTACAGTTATAAATCCGTACATGAATATACTAAAAATAAGTTTAAATGCTTTGTCACTTTCCATTGTTTCTTGATAATTAGAAACGTATAGATTCTCATTTATTATTAGTATTTCGTCTTCTGTTTTGTAAGCGTCTTTAGCATTCATTGTTATAATTTTGACATCAAAGTCAAGATTTTTAAAGTTATCTTTGTTTACTATTAAGAATCCTCCATTATAATAGTAATTTTCTAATCCATATGGTCTAGTTTTGGTAACTTTAGCAATATTTATAGATGTTTCTAAATCATTATATGTTCCTGTTATTTCTTCTCCTTCATTATATTTATAAATTCTTATTTCTTCTTCTTTTTTATTTTTGTAAATTTTATAATCGTCTATTAATATTCCTTTATTATTTACATCTTCTTCTTTTAAGTTTAATTTTTTTAAGTATGATTTCCATGATTTATTATCTAGTGCATGTATGATTAACCTAGAGTATTCTTCAGTAGGACATTTTAAGTTTGAATCTAATTCCTCATCACAAGCTAGCATTAGGTTATCATTTTGATTTATTTTGCTTAAATCTTTGATTTTCAAAGTGTTTTTTGTTTCATAAAGTATATGTAAGTTTGAAACATTTTTAAGAGAGAGGATTTTGTCTACATCACTTTCTTTAATATTAATTCCTGATATACTTAGGTTATAGTCATAAGTTTTATAGTAGTTGTTAGCAACGTCAAACATTTCATTAATAAATGTGCTCATAGATATGAATGCTATTATACTTATTGTTAATGATATTACAGTAGTTCTATATTTCTTTTTACTTCTTTTTAAATTTTTGTATGCTAGGACTCCACCTGTTTTAAATATTTTGTGAATTATTTTAGGTGTTGTAAGCTTTTTTGAATTTATTTTTATTTCATTATTATTTTTTAGATTTTCTATTGGAGATACGCGACTTGCCCGTCTTGATGATGAAATAGAAGATAAATATATAGTTATAAAGCTTAATCCTATACTAATTATGATAACAATTAAAGATACATTAAAGTGAACTCCTCCAAGGTTAGGAAGTATAAAGTTTCCACCTATTATATTTATTATTTTTATTACTACGTAAACGGCTAATATTCCAAAGAATATTCCTAAAGGAATTCCTATTAGTCCAAGTATTAGTGCTTCAAATTTAACACTTTTTGATATTTGTCTTTTTGTTGCTCCTATACTTGATAGCATTCCATACATTTTCATTTTTTCTGCACATGATATTGCAAATGAATTTCTAATGCAAAATACACTTGTTACAATAATTATTATAATTACTACTCCTAATACAATATAAAGCATAGAAATTGTAGAGTCAGAGAAAGCGAATACTTCCCATCTTAATAGTTCATAATTTTCTATATAGTTATAATCCTTGTAATTCTTTTTTATGGAGCTTATTGTTTCTTCATGGTCACTTGGATTTTTTAATGATATATATGTATCTTTTTTTATGGCCTCTTCGTTTACTGTAATTCCGTAATAGGTATAGTTTGATGAATATCTATTTGTAACTCCTACTATTTTGTATTCATGTTTGACAGGATTATCTATGTATTCTGTGGGGTTATATGGGTTATTTTCGTTTAGTTCCCATCCATCATCTTTTCTTTCTCCTATGTTTAAAGTTATCATGTCTCCGACTTTCAATCCTGTGTCAGTTGCTGTTTTTTTGTTTATTATTATTTCATTACTTGTTCTTGGAAAATTACCTTCTATTATTTCATATGATAATTCATTAAAATTTTTTATACTCATAGAATTTACTTCTATATAAGGATAATCTTTATTTGATTTTTCTAAATATGCAACTCCTAGTTTTTCTACAGTTTTTATTTCTTTTATGTCTCTGTTTAATTTTAATTTTTCTACGTCCTCGTTATTTACATCGCTTAACTTTAAATGATAGTAACCCGATTCACTAATTGCATCATCTATCAATGTTTGTCTCATACTAGTAAACATACCTGCTGAGGCACATACTAATGATGTTGATAATATTATTCCGATTATAGTTCCAATTGTTCTTTTTTTATTTAATTTTAAGCTTTTTAATGATAGTTTGTTTAATAATTTCATAGCAATCACGCCCCTTTGATTATGTGGCCATCTTCTATTTCAATTATTCGGTCTGCACATGCTGCTATTTCTCTGTTATGAGTTATCATTATTATTGTTTGATTATAATCTTTGTTAGATTTTCTTAGTAATTCTACTATTTCATCACTAGCTTTTGAGTCTAGGTTTCCTGTTGGTTCATCTGCTAATATTATACTAGGGTTTGTTATCAATGCTCGTCCGATTGATGTTCTTTGTTGTTCTCCTCCTGATAATTCATTAGGTAAGTGTGTTCGTCTTTTTTCTAGTCCCAACAGTTTTATTAAGGCATTTAATTTTTCTTTATCAACACTTCTATTGTCTAAATTTAGTGGCAATGTAATGTTTTCTTCTATGTTTAGAATAGGTATTAAATTATAGAACTGATATATGAGTCCTACTTGGCGTCTTCTAAATATAGCTAGTTTATCATCGTCAAAATTATATATATCTTTTCCATCAATGAAAACTTTACCACTTGTAGGCCTGTCTACTCCTCCGATTAAGTGAAGCAATGTTGATTTTCCACTTCCTGACGCGCCTATGATTGCTACGAATTCTCCTTTTTGTACTGTGAATGACACTTTATCTAATGCGATTACTTTTGTGTCACCACTACCATATATTTTTGTTAAATTTTCTACTTTTAATATTTCCATTTTTGTTTTCTCCTTTCATTACATTTTAAGTATATAATTTTAAAGTTACAGGTGAGTTACAAAAAAAGAATTTTTTAATTTTTTATTTTTTCTAAGTATGTTATTACTCCATCTTGATCGTTTGTAAGAGTTATGTCATTGGATTTTTCTTTTATTTCTTTTAATGCGTTCGACATTGCTACTGAGAATATGTTTGAGGAAAATATTTCTAAATCATTTAGTCCATCTCCAAAAAATATTATTTCATTAGTATCAATTTTTAATTGTTTTGCTAAATATTCTAATGTTGTCTTTTTATTTATGTTTTTTAAGTTTATATTAATTCTTTTTTCTTCGTCAAATGAATCTTCCATAATAAAACTATTTACTAATGGATATTTTTCATGAATTATTTTTTGATGATATTCTGCTTCTTCATTATTTTTAAAAAATAAAGTCATTCTTGATATAGGTTCCACTATTTCTTTTATAGTATTGATAGGTTTTAAATGAGAAAAATTGTTGATTGGATGTTGTTTTAATATATAATAATTTGTTAGACTTGCATAGTTAATTTCTTTTACTTTTTCTAACATATTTATTGTTATATTTTCTATAATATCGTGTGGGATAAAACTCGCAAATATTGTTTTTTTATTTTTTACGTCGTATATAAATGTTCCATCACATAGTATTAAATAATCAAATAGTCCGATGTCTATTTTATTTATTATTGAAGATAATATTCTTCCTGTTACACCTACAATTATGTGCCCTTTTTTATGATATTCTTTTAATCCTTCATAAGTCTTCTCTGTTATTTTTCCTTCACTATTTAAAAGCGTTCCATCAAAATCAGTAGCTATTACTTTATATTTCATATTTACCTCTTTTCATTAATATTATACTAAAAGCTTATTTATAAAACAATTTTTAATAAAAAATAGATGATATAATCATCCATTTAATTTTAAACTTTTTGTATAACTGTTACTTTCTTTTA
This sequence comes from uncultured Bacillota bacterium, assembly GCA_947650795.1. Lineage (GTDB taxonomy): Bacteria > Bacillota_I > Bacilli_A > RF39 > UBA660 > MGBC139354. The sequence continues at coordinate 6,146 of CANSWR010000052.1, forward strand.
GAATAGTATCTAATTCTTTTAATAAATCTTTTTGTTCTTGTGATAATTCTGATTCTGTTAATAAAGTCATCACATCTTTACATAGTTTTTCATATTTTGTTATTTGTTCACTATTAATATTTAATAAATTTATTAATTTAGTATTTTCTTCTAATATTAATTTTTTTCTATACTTTAATGTTTTATGGTTAGAAAGCATTTTTTTAGTTTCAGATAATATTTTTAATAAAGATAGTAAAACTATTATTAAATCAATCAAAATACCAAGTGCTGGCAATAGTACTTGACCTGTCTTAACCTCTGAGTCTGAAATTTCTTTCTTAGATTTTTCTAAATTTTGGATTGTTTCAGTTATTACAATATCAGTATATCTATATTCTTCTGCAGACGCTGTTTTTGTGTCGTCTTTAATAATTTTATCTTCTGTTATTTCTCCATTTTCATACATTTTTACATATTCTGGTAATTCTAAATCAAAGCTATAACTTGATAAGTCATATATTACATAATCTCTTGCAAGTTTCCCATCTACTATTTTTACTTCTCCTAATACTTCTAATGTTCTACTAGCTTGTTGTTTTAATTTTTCTTCCCATGTAACATTTAATAATACATTTTGACAAGCTTCGCTATAAATATTATTTTTAGAAAATGTTGATGTTGATGTTTCATATAATATTTTTTCTGTACCAATTAGTTTTATGATTTTATTTGTGTTTTTAAAGTATAATATAGAAAGTGGGGTTAATAATCCCAATAGACCTGCTAATACTTTTGTAATGGCAATTTTTCTCTTTTTGCTTTCTTTACTTGCGAAATGTTTAATATTATTACTTTCTTCTAAAGATATTTTTAATATTTGAATTGTTTCATTTATAGATTTTATTTCTTTTAAATAGATTCTAAGATTTTCGAAAATCATTTCTTTTAATCTTTCATGATTGTTGGTTGCTATTATATTTTTTATTATTTCTTCATCAACTAATGATTCGAAAGGTCCTTTAGTCATTTTTTTATTTATATTATTTTCTAAATTATTTTTAGAATTAATGTCTACATATGAAGAATTTCTTATATCATCTATATCTTTTTCAATTGCTTTTTCCATATATTTTAAATGTATTTTATTTTCACTAGAAGTTATATAATTTAATAATGTATTTGTTTCACTTTTACCGATTAAAATTTCTAATTTAATTACTTCTAAAACTATTTGATAAAATTCAGTTAACATTTTTTCTTGTTTATTAATTTTTTCTGGATTACAGTTATCTATTCTTTCTAAACAGTTTCTTATATATTTTATACATTCTTCTATATTAGGATTATTAGTTAATATGCCTTTAATATAATTTGTAGTTGTAATGATAAAATAATAATTATTTTTTTCTTCAAGTTTTATTAAAAATTGTTCGAATTGTTTTTTTAATGCTTTGCTTTCTTTGGTTTTTAAAGCATTTCTTGATATTATGTCTCTTAATGTTTCTTCTAATCTTTTCAATTCTTCTTTTTCTTCTGTAACATTTATTTCAATGCTTTCGTATTTTTCTAATAATTTTCTATACTCTATAAATTGTTCTTCTGCATTACTTTCCATAATTGTTATTCCTTTCAGTGGATATTATTTTATCATTCAAATAATGTTATGTAAATATTATTATTCTTTAACTTTAAAATCTAATTTATTTGCTCCACATATTGGGCATATCCATGCTGTTTTACCTTTAGATGTTACTACTTTTAATAATTCATCTTTATTTTCTTGATAATATGAATATGTCATAGGTTCATCTTCTTGAAAAATATCAGCTTCTTTTAATCTACCTATAAATAATGTATGAGTATCATTTTCTATTGAATCAATTATTTCACATATCATATATCCTATAGAATCTTTAATTATTTTTAAATTTTCTATTTCTACTGTTTCTACTTTTTCGAATTTATTTATGTCTCTCATCGAATTTAATCCAAAAGTTTCAATTATTTTTGAGTCTACATTATTGCCTAGTACTGATATTGCAAATGAATTATTATTTTTTAATAGTTCGTTTGTTTTGTTAGTTTTCATTACTGCAACTGATATTAATGGATTATCTCCTGCACTTATTTGTGATACTGCGTCTACAATACAACCACCACCTAAAGTTGTAAGTGCATAGACTCCTTGTGTTATTTTTCTAGTTATTTTTTTATTTTTCATTTTAACTCCTTTCTGTTAATTATAGCAAAAAATATTTTTTGAGTAAAACATATATATTAAAATTCAGTAAAATAGAATAAAAATTCTTCGCAAAGATTTTGGTATAATTATTACAAT
>CANSWR010000053.1 GCA_947650795.1 uncultured Bacillota bacterium
CCTAAACAAAAAAAGAAGATGTGAAAGTTAATCATTAACTTTCAACATCCCCTTTGTTTATAAATAAAAAAAGATTGAATTATAAATAATACAAATTTGAACATAGAATTAAAATTTTATTTCCTAATAGCTAAGGCCATAGTTTTTTTAGATTCAACATTATCATACTCACTACCATCCATTACAAAAAGACCATAAGAATTATCTACATTTATAAGACTAGAACCATTAGTTATTTCTAAGGACGCATTAATTTGACCATCTATAATTAATGTAGCTAATTCATTTTTCATCTCAGTTAGCATTAAAATCTGACCATTTCTATCACTTATATAATAATTTCTAACTTCTTGTCTTTCTTCCTCTCCTATTAGATTTTTATAAGTAAAATAATCTTGTGAAATCTGAGCATTCTCTAAACATTTAGGAGTTAAAATTGTTTCACTATCAATATTATCTACAAATTCCCACATCTTTTTATATATTTTTGTTTTTTCCTTTACTATTTTTTTCCTTTTAATATCATTTTTAATTAAACCTACTCCTGCACCTACAAAAAAAGTACCAGTTAAAGCTAATCCTGCTAATAATAAATTGCAAGAAAACAAACCTATACTGATACCTAAAATTGTAGAAACAAAACCACTTCTAATAAAACTCTTCTTATTCTCTCTTTTAAAATCAAACTTTCTTCTTGTAAAATCAATATCTCTTTTTAAATTACCATTATAATTAAATATATTTAATTATAATGGTAACATAAAAAGTCCAATAAAGCAACAAAAATATTTAATACAATTACCTTAATTTTCTTTTTTGCCTTGAGTTACCATTACTTTCACTTGAAATAAGCTTATCTATTTCTTCCTTAGGAATAGATAATTTTTTTACTTCATCTGACTCTAAAACATATAAGCTATTATAATTAAATCTTCCTGCTCCATCATATAAATCAGTTTTAATTGCTTCTAATACTTTAATTTGTCTATCTCTATCTAATACTAAAAAATAATTTATTACTTCATTTACACTGCCAATCTTATCTTCTATTGTTTCTACACTAGATAACAAAGCATTTTCTAAATCCTCCTCTAAAATATGAACATCATTATTTTCTAGTGATTTAGAAATAAAAGATAATTTATTTTTAGCTAATTTTCTACATATCTCTTTAGAAAGATATCCTCCCAAAATAGATATAATAATAGACCCGCCTACTTTTGTAATCATTTCACTTTCTTTAAAAGCAACATCTGACGGAAGTGAGCACATAATTAAAAGAGAAGCTATAAAAAATAATAAAAAAAATCTTAACTCATATTTACCTTTAGCACTAATCAAAATATCATTAAAATCTTTATTGTAATTATATAAAATATGTCTCATTCTTAAAACTCCTTACTAAAATCCACTGTAAAATAAATTTTAACAAAAAAAATTCTTAAAATCAATAAGAATTTTCTATCTCAATAAATAAGAAAATATTGAAAAAGCTACTTTTAAAGAATCATGCCTAATAGTACCATTTTCTACAATAAAGTAGTCATCTCCTATAACTTCTATATCTTTAAGATTTTCATAATCAACCAACACAGGGTCTTTTTGTTCTTTATTTCTATACATTTCTAATATATCAGTATCTATTTTTTTATTATTTACTACTACTACATCCAATTTCTTTTTTCCCAAATAAGAATTAAGAAGATTCACATGATCACTAACATTAAATCCATCAGTTTCTCCTGGTTGAGTTACCATATTAGAAACATATAAAATTTTTGCATTAGATTTATCAATAGCTTTTCTAACCTCTTCATTTATTAAATTAGGAATTATTGAAGTATAAATACTCCCCATACTAAGAATAATTAATCCAGCATTTTCTATAGAACTAATTGCATCTCTAGTAATTATAGGCTCTTCTTCGTAAAAAACTCTTTTTATTTTTTTCTCACACAAAGTAATCTCACTTTCACCTTTTATTATAGTTCCATCTTCCATTTCTCCCATTAAAACAACATCATCTTCTGTAAGTGGAACTACCTTACCCTTTAAATTGAATACTTTAGACAAAGATTCTATTCCATCACTCAAATTACCTGTAATTTCTTTAGCAGCTGTTAAAATAAGATTTCCAACAGTATGCCCATTCAAATCACTACTAGTATTAAATCTATAATTAAATAACTTTTCAACTAATGGTTCTGTTTCAGAAAGAGAAATAATAACTCTTCTAATATCACCTACTGCTGGTGTATGAAATTCCTCTCTTAATCTACCAGTACTACTACCATTATCTGAAACACTTACAATAGCTGTTATATCTAAAGGAAACTTTTTAAGACCACTTAACAATACAGAAAGTCCATTTCCTCCACCCAAAACTACTACTTTTTTATTCATAACCATAAACCTCACTTATTCAAATAATATTCATAATATTCATCAAATGTTATATTTTCATTATGTATTTTAGTTGCTACATCACGACCTACATATCTAACTCTCCAAGCATCAGAAGAAAAACCTGTTATATCACTTGACCCCTCTGGATACCTAACTATAAATCCAAATCTATAAGAATTATCAAGTAACCATTGTGTTTCAGTACCGACTTCTGCACCATAAGTTGAAAGTTCAACACTTAATCCTGTTTGATATTCAGAATGTCCAGCTCTAGCAGCACGCTCATCAGCAGCTTCTGTCCCATTAACATCTTCAATATCAGTATATGCTTCTAATTGATCTGCATAACTTCTATAACCCTGATTAACTAATAAAGTATATCCATTTTCTTTTGCAGAATCTATCATATTAGTTAAACTATCATAAATAACTTCACTAACTCTCTTTCCTTCATATCCATAAGTACTAGAAACTTTAACCAAATCACTAGGTTCATAGGTTTCACTTAAACCATAAAACTTATTCACAAGCATTAATTCATTCTTAGTAGTATCAGTTTCCTTTATATTAGAATACCATTCATTATTAGCACCAACATTTACAATAGCTATTACATTAGATGGTGTTTCATTAGAATTATCATTAAGATAATCCAAATACTTATCTAAATTATCAAAAATAAAATATTTTTCTTTTATTAACTTTGATAAATTCTTATCATATTTACTCTTTAAAACTTTTTCTATTTCTTTATCTTTTAATTCTTCTTTAATTACTTTAACCTCTCCACTAGAATATCCCACTTCTCCAAGTTTATATTCTATTGTTTCCTTTAACTTAGCTTCTTCTATTAAGCTATTAATAAAAACTATTAAAACTATTAATAATATTAATATACAAGCACAAAAAATTCCTAATCTTTTTACATTCAACTTCTTTTTACTTTCTATATTATTTTCCATATCTTCACCTATTTATTATTATACCCAAATTTTTCCAAATCTTCAACTTTAGTTAAAACTTTTAATAAAAATTTGATATTTAATATAATGTATCTTTATGAAATATAAAAAGCTTTCAAAATCAAACTAAAAATATAGAATTCTTAAACTCTATATTTTAATATTGTATACCCCACACAACTAGATGTTTAGCTTCTTTTCCACAAATAGCGCACTTTCCATTAATACATTTTTCATTCTCTAAAATGCACCTTGATTTAATTCCATTGATTTCTTTTAGTTTAACTTCACATTCTTCATTACCACACCAATCAGCTTTAATAAATCCTGGAGTTTTAGAAATAATGCTTTTAAAATCCTCAATATTATGAGCCTCAAAAGTTAACTCATCTCTACGCTTTTTAGCACGTTCATACATGTCATTTTGAATAAATTCAAGTAATTCTTTAACATAAGTCACAATATCTAAGTCATTTATATTTTTAATTATTTTCTCACGTGTATCACGTCTAACAAAAACTACATTATCATTTTCTAAATCTCTTTCACCTATTTCAATCCTAATTGGAATCCCATTTACCTCAGCTTCTGCAAACTTAAACCCAGGACTTTTAACGCTATCATCCACATAACTTACAATTCCAGCTTCATCTAATTTTGATTTATAATCATTGACTAATAGATTGACTTTATCACTACTGCCAATTGGAATAATAACTACTTGTTTAGGAGCAATTCTAGGTGGCAAAACCAAGCCATAATCATCACTATGAACCATAATAAGACCACCTATCATTCTAGTTGTAGTTCCCCAAGAAGTCTGATAAACATACTCCTCTTTATTATCTTTATTTGAAAACTTAACATCATAAGCTTTACTAAATTTTTGACCAAAATAATGCGAAGTTCCTGCTTGCAAACATACTCCATTATACATTAAAGCTTCATTAGTTAAAGTAAACTCAGCGCCTGCAAACTTCTCTTTATTTGTTTTTATACCAGTTATAGAAGGAATGGCCAATATATGATTATGAAACCATACATAAACATCCATAATTTTCTTAGTTTCTTCAAGTGCTTCTTCTTTAGTAGCATGAATAGTATGTCCCTCTTGCCATAAAAACTCCCTACTTCTAAGAAAAGGTCTAGTCTCCTTTTCCCATCTTAAAACATTACACCATTGATTATAAAGCATAGGCAAATCTCTATAAGACTTAACATGTGTAGAATAATAATCACAAAATAATGTCTCACTAGTTGGCCTTATGCACAATCTCTCATCAAGTAACTTACTTCCCCCTGAAGTAACCCAAGCCACCTCAGGTGCAAAACCTTGAACTAATTCTCCTTCTTTTCTAAGTAAATTTTCAGGTATTAACATAGGCATTTGAACATTAACATGTCCTAATTCCTTAAACTTATTATCCAAAATACTCTGCATTTTTTCCCAAATAGCATAACCATTAGGTTCTATAGCAATACAGCCTTTAACAGCAGTATAATCAGCAAGTTTAGCTGCCTTAACTACATCAGTATACCACTGTGCAAAATCTTCATTTCTACTTGTAATAGCTTTATTCTTCATAATTTCCTCCAAAAATAAAAAGGATAGCTAAGGAGTCAAAAAGACGGTGCCATCCTTTAATTTACTTAATTCTAATAACGGTTATTAACCGGAAATACTTTTAATATTTCACTCCAAGGGTAGGAAAATTTAATCTTTATATTAGTTTCCACCAACCACTAACTCTCTATAATAAAAATAATTAAATCTATTCCCTCATCAACAATTTATATAAATATATTACCACTAAATAAATTAAATATCAAGCTAGTTAATTCTACTTTTCATCGCCTTAATTTTCTCTTTCTTAAAACTTTCTGCACTAATAAATTCATCTATACTAATATATTCCTTACCACTAAAAATAGTACTGCCATAATCATAATTAGTTAAATAAACTTCATTTTTTACTTTAAAATTCTGATATAACTCTAAAGTACCAATAAAACCATTTTCATTAAATCTACTAATATTGCCTATCAACTCCACATTATCAGAATTAAACAATAATTCTCCTTCCATAGTTCGATTCTCATGAATAACTCCATCACTTAAACAATACATAATAGAAAACCTACTATCATAACTATCCCGATAAAGAGGCGTAATAACTACACCTAAAATTACTGTCTCAAAAGATGTATCACTTAAAGGTGTATCTCTAAATTCTTTACAATTTATTAAATAGCTTAAAACAGTATCAAAAAAATCTTCTTTTTTATTAAATTCATTTCTTAAATAAAAGAATTGACTCAATAATAAATCATCATAGTTTTCCATTAAGCTCACCCCTTATACGCTAAAATTATACCATATTAAATACAAAAAATCAATAATTTTTATATTTTTGCCAATTAAAATTATGATATTCGAAATAACATAAAATTTAAATTTGGATATTCGAATTTATATAATGACCCAGCATACCTCATATAGTACAATATTTTTGTTAATAATTAGACTAAAGGAGGTATGTATATGGGTCGTAATTATTCTAACAAAAATTTATCTAGTTTGGAACTAGGAAATATTGAATTTTATTTAAATGAAGGAAAGGGTTATAGTGAGATAGGTAGATTATTAGATAGGACAGAAGCAACTATAAGACAAGAAGTTAAAAAGTATTCTTCTTACTTTGGTAGTCAAAGAAAGTGTTCTAATTGTCTTAATAAAAATGATTGTCATAAAAAATATTTATGTGAAAAAATAATTGATAAAATTAGATGTTCACAGTGTAAGTATTGTACTCATGCTGTTAAAATTTGTCCTAACTATAAAGTAAATATTGATTGTGAATTACTTAAGAAAAATCATCATGTGTGTAATGGTTGTGAATTATATTTAAAATGTAATAAAGTCAAAATTAAATATCATGCTGTAACTGCTATTAGGATGCACGAAGCTGTTCAAAGAATATCAAGAATTGATGTTAAGCTTGATAAATTTCCTACAGAATTTAAAGATTATATAGCAGATAGAATTAAGAATGGTATATCCCCTGATGTTACTTTAAATACTTTGCCTGAAAGATTTAAGATGTTTAAAATATCTACTCCTACTCTTTATGATTGGATTGATAAAGGCTTATTAAATTGTTGTAATATGGATTTAAGAAATAAAATATCAAGGGTTAGATATGGTAGTAATACATTAAAAAGAAATACTGTTAAAGGACATCAGCTAAATGGTAGAAGTATAGAAAACTTATCACAAGAGGAAAGAGATAATAGACCTCTTGGTATTGTTGAATTTGATACAGTAGAAGGTATTAAAGGTGGTGAATTATTATTCACTATCATGATACCTTGTTTTTCTTTAATGTTAGCTTTTAAAATAAAACATAAAACACAAGATGAGATAGTTAAAAAACTGGATATGTTAGAAAGAAAATTAGTAAGATTTTTTTATATACTTTTTAAGAAAGCAATACCAGATAACGGAGTTGAGTTTTTAGATTTTGAAGGACTTGAAAAATCAATATTTAAGTTATTAAATAAACGTTTAGAAGTTCATTATACTCACACTTATGCATCATTTGAAAAACCACATATTGAGAATAATCATATTTTACTTAGATGGTTAGTTAAAAAGGGATATGATATAACACTTTTATCAGCTGATGATATATTAAATATTATTAATAGACTTAATAATTATCCAAGACCCAAGAAAGGTTATAAAACACCATTACAAATGCTTGAAGAAAGTTTAGGTAGTGAAATATTACAATTATTAGATTTATACCATATATCAATAGAAGAATTAAATATGAAAGATATGAGAATTAAAAAGCAAGAGATTAAATAATTCTCTTACTTTTTTTAAAATTCGAATATTCATTTCGAATATCCTAATTTAAATTAACCAATTTTTATATTTTTCTTTAATATATTTTCCACTTAAACTTAAATAATCTTTATTTATATTTTTACCTCTTGCTCCTGGAACTAATAAAGAAGAAGCTTCATTTTTAGTAGATAAAGACCAATTAAAAATACTAATATTATATTTTTTCAATAAGTGAAACCACTTATCACATTCAGCAAAATCTAAAATACTATTGCTTTGCGCATCACTAACACCAAATTCACTAACTATAATCGGTAAATCTTTATTAATAGCATAAATAAATTTTTTTCTTAAATCTTCTCTATGTGTACCAGCATAAAAATGTAGTGAATACAAAATATTATCACAATTAATTGGACTATCAGCAGCAATATCTACTCCTTGACTATAATTAACAGTACCTACTATAACAATAGATTTAGGATTATTTTTCCTTATTACAGAAATGATACTTAAAGCATAAAGTTTAATATCTTTTTCCCAAGTTGTTTCTCCATTAGGCTCATTGCATATTTCATACAAAACATTAGCACAATTACAATATAACTTACTCATTTCATCAAAAAAACTAATAGCTTCATCTAAATATATATTAGGATTATTATCTGTCAAAATATGCCAATCAATAACTACATATAAATCTAAATCTATAGAAAATTTAATTATGTCTTTAACTATATTTTTATTATCATTATTATAAATATATCCTTCTTCTTCAGTATACATAGCAATCCTAATAGAATTAATATATAGTTCATCTTTCAAAAATTTTAACATATTTCTACTAACAAGATTACCATACCACTGAATTCCATGAGTACTTATACCCTTAAGTATAAAAACCTCATCATATTGATTCAATAATTT
>CANSWR010000054.1 GCA_947650795.1 uncultured Bacillota bacterium
TATTATTATTTTCTTCATTTCTTTCTCCTTATAATAATATTTACCCTTACATATGTACTCAAATTGCGTACTCTTATGTTTTATTTTAATACGCATTATGCGTTCTGTCAAGAAAATAATTACGCGTTATGCGAAAATAATATCATAAAGGAAGGCCAAGTATGATTTATAAATATTTAAGAACAATGCGAAGAAAATCCAATTTAAAGCAAGAAGATATATCTAAAAAATGTAATATAGCAAAAACTACTTTAAGTGGTTACGAAAATAATTATAGACAACCTACTTTTGAAGTAATACAAAAAATTGCAAATTCTTGTGGGTACGAAATAATATTTAGAAATATAAATACAAGGGAAGAATTAAATAGTGAGAATATTGATAGAGAAGAGATTTAGTTAAAAATAAAAAATTGAGAATGAAACTCAATTTTTATTTTTTTCTTTAAGATATTCATAACATAATTGGTCTAAATCATAGATTATGTCATTTAATTCTTCTTTAGTTTTAACTCTAGCACCACTACTAAATTTATGACCTCCACCATTATATTTGGTCGCCAATTCATTTATTATAGGGCCTCTACTTCTTAGATTTATTTTAAATAAATCATTTTTTTGATCTTTTGAAACAAACATCCAAACTATAAAATCTTCTATATTATTAAATTCATTAACCATATTGGAAGCACTAGATGCATCTGCATTAAATGAAGATACTATATCATTTTCTAGTATTATATAAGCAAACTTGTTTTTTGTAACTTTCAAATTTGAAGCAATATAACCCATAAGTCTAACTTCACTCATCGGGCGACTATATATTTCTTCATAAATACTTTGCATGTTAAGCTTATATTTTTTTACTAAATCTGCTACCTTAAAAAGTACTCTGTCTGTACAAGGATTAAATAAGAATCTATTAGAATCACTTATAATTCCTATAAATAATGTTTTGGCGATGTGAGAAGTCATTTTTAATTTTGTATTATTTATTAAATCTACTAACATTTCACATGTACTACAAGCTTCTTCATCAATATATTCTAAGTCATTAAATTTCTCAACAAAAGGATGATGGTCAATTTTTATTATATTTTTAAAGTTATTCAAATCTAAACCGTCAACCCTAGACATATTGGGTACGTCCAAAGTTATTACTAAACTCTTATTGTAATCAAAATTATTTACTTTATCTAATTTACCTATATATTTGAATTTAGATACACTACTTCCTACCGCATAGACTTTTTTAGTTGGAAATGTTTCTAAAATGCTATCTTTAAGTGCTATTTGAGAAGCAACTGCGTCAGGATCTGGGCCTATATGCCTTACTAAATATATAGTATTGTATTTTTTTATTTCTGCATAAATCTTTTTATATATTTCTTTATTCACTTTCTTACTCTTTTCTATAGACATAAATTATAAGTATCTCTCGCTATCATAAGTTCTTCATCTGTAGGAATTATGTATGCTAGAATTTTAGACTCTTCTTTAGTTATTTTTGTTTCTTTGCCTCTAACATTATTTGCTTCTTCATCTACCATGACTCCTAATACTTCAAGTCCATCAAGTACTTCTCTTCTAGTACTAATAGAATTCTCTCCTACTCCTGCTGTAAATACAATTGCATCACATCCGCCTAATTCAACATAGTATTTTGCTATGTAATCTATTATTCTTCTAACATACATTTTTTGCGCTAATATGCAATCAAGGTTACCTTTATTTATTCCATCTTCTATATCTCTCAAATCACTACTTATACCACTTATTCCAAGTAAACCACTTTCTTTGTTTAATATAGTATCCATTTCTGTTGGTTTAAGTTTTAATGTATTCATCATATACGGAATAATTGTTGCGTCTATATCTCCACATCTACTTCCCATAATTAGTCCTGCATTAGGGGTTAATCCCATACTAGTATTAACACATTTTCCATCTTTTACAGCACTTATTGAAGCGCCATTTCCTATGTGACATGTAATAAGTTTAGTATTTACACGTCCTAATATTTCGTTCATTCTAGCACTTACATATTTATGACTAGTTCCATGTGCTCCATATCTTCTAATTTTGTATTTTTCTGCCCATTCTCTAGGTAAAGCATATAAATATGTCTCTTCTGCCATAGTTTGATGAAATGCTGTATCAAATACTACTGTTTGTATAGCATCTGGCATTACTTCCTTACTTGCTTTTATTCCTGTAATTGCTGCTGGATTATGAAGTGGCGCCAATACACTTAATTCATCAATTTTTGATATAACGTTTTCGTCTACTACAACTGTTTTATCAAAGTAACTTCCACCTTGTACTACTCTGTGGCCTACACCTTTTATATCTTCAAGTTTTTCTACAACACCATAGTCCATTAATTCTTTTATTAATATATTAAAAGATTCTTTATGATCTTTTAGTTCTATTTCTTTCTTTATCTTTTCATCATTAAATTTTATTGTATAAAAACTTCCTTCTATACCTATTCTTTCAAATACTCCAGAAATTAATACTTTTTCTTCAGGCATTTCATATATTTGAAATTTTAGAGATGAACTACCTGCATTTACACTTAATATTTTCATATTTAATCAGAAATATATAATTTTCTGATATACACCTCTCTTTCTTAATAGAATAATTATAACAAAAAAAAGAAACCTTTTCTACATTAAAAGTGTTTCTTTTTATTTATTAGATATGAAATACAAGTGATAAAAATAAGCTGTTTTAAACTAATTTTTTACTATAATCTGATAACAGATTCAAGTTTTCTAAAAATATTTTTTCGTTTCTATTAATTACTCTTATTATGTATTTAGAAGATTTTTGTATAATTTCACTTATTTCATCTATTTCAAACTTTTTATCATCAACTAACCCTGAATATAGCAGTATAATTAGAGAATCTGTAGTAGTCATAAAACTCACTTGATCAGAATAAGTAAACATTACACTTGAAGCTTTTCTTCTTATTTCTTCAAAATATATTTTTCTTTGTTCTACAGATACTAAAACTTTTCTATTTTTTATTAAAAGTGTTTCTAATCTGTCTATTGATGATCTTAATTTTGAATATTTAACTTGACTTTTTAGTACTTCTTGTGGGCAATTAATATTTCCACCTGTATATTCTATTAATGGTTTAAGTTTTGGTTCGCTCATTTGTTTTAGTGCTGCTGTTATTTCATAATCCTTAAATCCGTTTTTTCTCATTAAGTCATAAACATCTATAATAACTGTATTTGATGAAATAATAGCTAATGCTTTATTTAATTCATTTTCAATGTATTCTTCTGTTATTGTTTTAGTTCTTTTTTGTTCTAGTTTTATTATAAGTTTTTTTAAAGCTAGTATGAAAGAATAGGAATCTTTTACAGATGTATTAGGATTTGAAATACTGTAAATCTTAGCTTTAGTTGTTTCTTCCAAACTTTTTAATACTTGTTGAGTACTTGAAAAAGTGTGCCCTAGTTGTAATAATGTTATGTATAAAGAAGCTATTTTATATTTATTTTCCTCTAACCATTCTGAATCTGAAACTAAACCATCACTTGGTAATTCATTTATGCTATTTTCATTTACTAAAGGCTCTTCTGTTATTTTTTTGAAAGCATTTGTAACATATTGTTCTGCTTCTTCTATACTTATTTTTAGCTTTTCTGCTATTTCAATATAACTATGACCACTTTCATACATGAAAAGTGCTATTAATTCTTCTCTAGTAATATTTTTAAATTTTTCAATAATATTCGTTGAATTTTGATTTGGTTTTTCTGATTTTAAATACTCTGTTTTTTCTTTTTTATTTAAGTTATCAATAGAATTTTTTACAAACCAACTTGCATACTCTTGAAAGTCAAAATTATATTCTAAATTATAACTATCTATAGCTTTTATTAATGAGATATTTCCTTCTTGTATTAAATCGTCTTTTTCTATATGTAATTTTTTTATTGTTTTAATATAATCTGTTACAAGATACATATATTTTTTAAAGAGTCTATCTCTATCTTCATAGTAATTTAAACTAGAACCATATAATAATTCTTTATCCTGATTTCTAATTCTTGTTTTTGTAATTTTATAAATTCCTATTAATCTTTCTAAGTGTGGTGCTTCTTCAATAATTCCTAGTTTTTCAGCTTTAGATAATAAGGACATTATAGTGCTATTTCTTAATACGTATGTAAAATATCTATCTAGTCTAGTATCAAAATTTACTTTTTCAAAAAATTCAAATATTTTATTTAGTTCATTTAAAGTATTTGCTTCGCTTAAAGATATATTTTTATTTATGAACTCATCTATTATGTGTGCATTATTAACTACTTTTTTACTTATTATTTTATATAATTGATCAATAAATGACTTGCTAAAATTAAGTTCATCTACATTTTGTAAGCTTTCATTTATTTCTTCTTCTGTAAATTCTATATAATTAAACAATTTTATTATTTCTTCTATTTCTGCTCTGTAAGTCTCTTTTATTCTTTTTATTTTCATATTTTCCCCCTTAGTAGTGCTTTATTTTACCACAAAATATATAAAAAGAAAAGACTAAATGTATAAAATTTGGTCTTTTATTCTTGTTTATCTACACTTAATACTGATAGGAAAGCTTCTTGCGGTACTTCTACACTACCTACTTGTTTCATACGCTTTTTTCCTTCTTTTTGTTTTTCTAATAGTTTTCTTTTACGAGAAACATCTCCACCATAACATTTTGCTAATACATTTTTTTTCATAGCACTTATAGTTTCTCTAGCAATAACTCTTGTACCAATACTTGCTTGTATAGGCACGACAAACATCTGTCTAGGTATTATTTTCTTTAGGTTTTCT
Source organism: uncultured Bacillota bacterium (assembly GCA_947650795.1). GTDB lineage: Bacteria > Bacillota_I > Bacilli_A > RF39 > UBA660 > MGBC139354. Next base: position 4,851 of record CANSWR010000054.1, read on the forward strand.
ACTATTATTTTTCCTCTTTTATAGGCATCATCTTTATGTACTATTATGCTTAGAGCGTCGACAATATCTCCATTTAGAAGTATATCAAGTTTCACTAGTTTGCTATCTTTGTTACCAATAAATTCGTAGTCAAATGAAGCATAGCCTTTAGTATAACTTTTTAATTTATCAAAAAAATCATACACTATTTCACTGAGAGGTAATTCATAAACTACATTTACTCTTTTACTATCAATATAGATTACATTAACATAAATACCTCTTTTTTCTTGGCAGAGCTCCATTACAGGGCCTACATATTCATTAGGCACAAATATATTTGTTTTTACAAACGGTTCTCTTATAACACTTATTTTGCTTTGTTCTGGCATTTTGTTTGGACTATCTATATATATTAATTCTCCATTAGTAAGTTCTACTTCATATATAACACTTGGACTTGTTGCTATTAGTTCTATTCCAAATTCTCTTTCAATTCTTTCTTCGATTATTTCCATATGAAGTAACCCTAAAAATCCACATCTGAAACCAAATCCTAAGGCATCACTTTTTTCTGGTTCGCTAGTTAAAGCAGCGTCGTTAAGCTTTAATTTTTGAAGTGCTTCTTTTAATGCTTCGTATTTACTACTTTCTATAGGAAATATTCCACTATATACCATAGGTTTCATAGGTTTGTATCCTGGAAGTGCTTCAATATTCGAATTTGCATGAATTATAGTGTCTCCCACTCTTACATCTTCTATAGTTTTTATACTCGCTGTGATATATCCAACTTCTCCACTAGTTAATTTTGTTAGTGGTTTGTCTTTTGGTGTTGTTTTTCCAATAGAAATTACTTCATATTCTGCATTGGTTGCTACCATTTTTATTTTGTCTTTAAGTTTAACTTCGCCATCAACTATTCTTACTAAAGCGACTATTCCTTTGTAACTATCAAAGTAACTATCAAATATTAAAGCTCTTAAATCGTTTTGTTTAGATGTTGGGGATGGTATTCTTTCTATTATTCTATTTAATAATTCTTCTACTCCTTCTCCTGTTTTTCCACTACAACATAGTATTTCATCTCTATCAAATCCAATATTTTGAACTAATTCGTCTTTTACTTTTTCTGGGTCAGCGTTTGGTAAGTCTATTTTATTTATTACAGGAATTATGGTTAAGTCATTTTCCATTGCAAGATATAGATTTGCTAAAGTTTGAGCTTCTATTCCTTGAGTAGCGTCTACAACTAAAATTGCTCCTTCACAAGCTGCTAAACTTCTACTTACTTCATAGGAAAAGTCTACATGTCCAGGGGTATCTATTAGATGTAGTGTATAACCTTTAAATGTTAACTCTACAGCATTTAATTTTATTGTTATACCTCTTTCTCTTTCTATATCCATGTTGTCTAATAATTGTTCTTGTCTTTCTCTTTCTGTTACATTTCCACATATTTCAAGTATTCTATCAGCCAATGTACTTTTTCCATGATCAATATGTGCGATTATTGAGAAATTTCTAATTTTATTTTTTTCCATATTAATACACCTGTACAAAGTATAACACAATATATAAAATAACTCTAGTGTTTTAAAATAAAGTTATTTGTGAAGTTTTAAAATTTTATTAAAGTAATTTTCCATATCTTCTTTTGTTTTCTGATAATCTTGGACAGTGTTTAAATATATTCTTTTATTAATTTCTAGCATTAATGATTTTACTCTAGTGTCTTTAGAAAAATAGAATTTTGTAGGTACAAGAGAACCTTCGTATGGATAATTAATCATAGTAGTATAGCCTAATGATTCAAAATAATGTTTAGTATATTCTAATAGAATTTTATCTGTAAATCCTTCTTCTACTCCTATACATATGTCTGGAGTATTTGTTTTTTTAAATAATTTATAAACTAGTTCATCACTATAACTATGTAGGTCTATTATTATACATTCATTGTGCTCGTTTAAAACTTCATCTGTTTTATCCTCTAACATTTTATGATGAAAGTCATAATAACTTTTTAATATACTTTCTTTGTAAGACTCATCATAATCAATAAATATTTGTTGATTACTATCTTTTTTATAAACTGCACCCATTCCTAATTTAGACATAGTTTCAATTTCGTCTTGTCTAAATCTTTCTACATCTATAAACATTCTGGAATAAGGAAATTTTATTATGTTTTCAAATGTTTCTGGAATAAATGTATCAACTAATAAATCACAAAGAAATTCATTTTCTCTTTTTATTAAATCTTTATCTAATATGATGTGACTCCAAAATTCATCTGGTAAATAAAGTGAAGCATGAGGGACATGTATTATGTGTTTTTGCATTTTACCACCTAGTTAAGATAGTAACACACTATTTTTTTGTAAAAAGAAAAAAGCCTCTTTTTAGAGTGCTTATTTTAATGTTAAGTTCACCTCATCTTCTGGTGCAATTAATTCTACATCATAGTGTGACTTTGGTGAATCATAAATCTCATATTCTTTTAGTATTACTTCTTGTCCTTTTCTGTCTTCAACAACAATTTCTGAAACAGATGTGATATGTCGTGTATTTGGATTTTTTACTCTGTCTTCTAAAATTTCAGTTGAAATCCTTGCCTCTTGAAGTGAATCAACTCCTATGTAAATTTTTTCTTCTTCTAAGAGATCCATTATTCTTTCTAACCTAAGTTTAGCATTGTATGATGTTAGTTTAGTATATAATATTTTTAAGCTTAATAATAAGCTTGTTGTTAATGTGCTATTTTTAGCAGTTTCAATAAAACCTTGTTTTTCATCAGTTATATTGCCTAAACCAGTACTTAACAAGGTTAATGTTACACTTCCTGCAAGTAATAATTCTAAAAGTTTTTTTAAATCTTCTTTTCTATTTGCTTTTTCTATGTTTTTTAATATGCAATCATCACTAATACTTATTTTTTTCATTTGTTTCCCCCATTCGCGTTTAATAATTGTACCATAAAAAGTTCTTGTTGTCAATAATTTCTGCGCCTCATCAGTAAAATAGAATAAAAATTCTTCGCAAAGATTTTGGTATAATTATTACAATA
>CANSWR010000055.1 GCA_947650795.1 uncultured Bacillota bacterium
CAAAATTATAACAACTTTGTCAAGGAAACGAAATATCTTTTATATATAGAGAAGGCATAACTTATGAAGAATTAGATAGTGAAAATAGTAACTTTAACGCAATACTTAATTTATTACTATTTAGTGGATATATAACATTTAATAGACGTGAAATTAGTCAAATAAGTGGAGAAAACCTAAACTTTTTTAAGCTTCCAAATATAGAGGTAAAAAAAGAATTAATAAACATACTCCAAAATATAAGTTTTGAAAGTGATATAACTTCAAAATATGAATATGAAGAATTTTTAAAGTCTATAATTGAAGGTAATAAAAAAAGCATTGAAAGTTTTCTCAATGAAGCACTTAAAAGCATAAGCTATTATGATACAAAAGAATTATTTTATCATGGATATATGCTAGGGATATTTGGAGGATTCTTAAACAATAATTTTATAGTAAAATCAAATAGAGAAGGTGGTAATGGACGATTTGATTTAATGATAGAAGCTGTGGATAAATCTGTAGGCATAATTATTGAATTAAAAATATGTGAAAAAGAAACAGAAATAGAAAAGAAAGTAATGGAAGCTCAAAAACAGATGAAAGAAAAAGAATATTACAAAGAACTTGAATTAGAAAAAATTAAAAACATAAAAGAAATTGTTATTGTCTTCTATAAAAAAAGTGCTGTAGTTAGATAACTTGTCTAATATTTATGGTAAAAAAAACAATAAGTACATTGACAATTACATTATCATAGTTTAAAATGTTAATGTAAGGAGATGGTAATTAATGAGTAAAGTTGGAACTGTTGTAAGAGGAATAAGAACAGGAATAATAAAAGAAGGAGATAATCTAGTTGATATAACAGTAAATAGTGTAATAGAAGCTAGTAAAGAAGAAAACTTTGAATTACAAGATAAAGACATTGTAGCAATTACAGAAGCAGTTGTAGGAATATCTTATGGAAACTATTGTACTGTAGATGATATAAGTATTGACATGAATAGAAAATTCAAAACTCGTCATATTGGAATAGTTTATCCAATACTAAGTAGAAATCGATTTGCAGTATTACTAAGTGCTTTCGCTCGTTCAATGGATAAAATAACAATGTTACTAAGTTATCCAAGTGATGAAGTAGGCAATGATATTCTTGATAAAGATAAACTACGTGAATTAAAAATACCTATGTCTAATTATGTTATGACAGAACAAGAATATACAGAAAACTTTGGGAGTTGGAAACATATATTTACTGGAGTAAATATGGTAGATTTTTATAGAGACTTATGTTTAAAAGAAAATTGTGAAATAGAGTTCATATTTTCTAATAATCCAGAAACAATACTTGGATATACACAAGAAGTATTATGTGCAGATATTCACACTAGAAATGAAACAAAAAAGATAATAAAAGAAAAAGGAGCAACTACAGTTTTAGGACTAGATGACATCATGAATGAAAGTATAAACGGAAGTGGATATAATGACCAATATGGTTTACTTGGAAGTAACCGAGCAACAGAAGAAAAAGTTAAATTATTTCCTATCAATTGTCAATCTCTAGTAGAAGAAATTCAAAGCAAATTTAAAGAGTATACTAATAAAAATATAGAAGTAATGATTTATGGAGATGGAGCATTCAAAGATCCTGTAGGAAAAATATGGGAATTAGCAGATCCAGTAGTTAGTCCAGGATATACAAAAGGATTAGAAGGAAGTCCAAATGAATTAAAATTAAAATATTTATCAGATAATAAATTTTCTGCTCTTAAAGGTGAAGAATTAAACATAGCTATCAAAAAAGAAATAAAAGAAAAAAATTCCAACTTAAAAGGAACTATTGAAACTCAAGGAACTACACCAAGAAAATATACAGATTTAATAGGCTCTCTATGTGATTTAACTAGTGGTTCAGGAGATAAAGGAACTCCAGTAGTTCTTGTACAAAATTACTTTAAAAACTATTCAGAAGATTAAAATTTAAAAATAGTTAATATTTAAGAATTGTACCAATAATTTAGGATACAATTCTTTTAATTTTTATCAACTAAATCTAAAATAATTTTATTAAAATCTCTATTTTCTATTTTCATTAATTTATTTTTCATTGAATTGACTAAAAAAGGATAACTTAAAAATGACTTCACTTTTCTTGTAAGCAAGTATGGAGAATTAACTTTAACAGAAAAATTATTTTTAATCATATAATCTTGATTACCTTTCTCAAAAGAATTTCTACTTGGAAGTAAAATACTAGGTTTTTTATAAGCTAAAATATAACTTAAATTAAAACCACTTGAATTACTTATGACAACATCTGAAACTTCCATTATATTAAAAACATCTTTTACAAAACTTAGAACAACAACATTTTTGATTTTATTTTCTCTAATAAAATTATCACACTTATATTTTAAACTTTTATTTTTCTCACATACAAAAACTATATTAATTTCATACATTTTCTTAACTAAACTTTTAAAATATTCAAAATCATACAAATTATCACTAAAAAATAAATAAATAGGATTATTAATATTCAAGTTGTATAATTTAACTAAAATATCTTTTTCCACATCTTGACTATATTGAATAGGAATCCCAGACACAATTATTTTATTGCTGTTTATCTTCTGTTTTATAAGAGATTTTTTAACATAATCATTATTAACTAAATAAAAGTCAACATTTTCTTTATTAACTGTCCACCATAAATTACATCTATAATCAGATATTAAACTAATAAGTTTGGTACTAATAATATTTGAATATTTATAATAACTAACTATATAATTAAAATAAAAGCTAGTAGAAATAACAATATCTGGATTAAAATTTATAAAAACATCTTTTAAAGTTTGAGAATCTAAAATTCCTGTTATAGTTCTTAACTTATTTTTATTGACAACTTTATTACTTAGTAATTTATCTAAGACATTAAATCTAGTATTAGATTTAATATTTATTTTATAATCTAATAAATTTATTAGTTTAACTTCATATTTCTTTTGTTCACTAAATAAGCTAGCTAAAACTTTAACAGTAGTCTCATGACATAAATTATCTGAAACAAATCCAATTAAAATACGCTTCTTCATAACTTCTCCTTAAAATAATTATAAACCAAAAACAAAAAATAACCAACATTATTTTTTTAAAGTTAAAATCATATCAGTAAACTTTTTATCATCATGAATTAACCCCTTTATACCAATAAAATATTCTTTGGAAAAGTTATAATTTTTAAAAAATTCAAAAACTATATCTAAATGATAAATTAAATCCCAATTATATTTTATTACAGTATTTTCTCTCATATCATATAAATATGCTAAAAACAATATGCCATCTTTATTTAAGAAATCACTTAATTTAATAATATTATCTCTAAAATCAGATAAAGGATACTTATACATACTCTGTATAAAACAAGCTATATTTGATAACATTATATAATCAAACTTCTCATCAAGAATATTATGAACATTTCTTAAATCAGATACAATAAAACTAGGATTTAAAGAGTCAACTAATTCTTTCATTTTATAATATCCTTCTTCACTCATAAAGCTATTAATTTTAGAAATAACTTTTATATGTTCTTCATCATTAACAAATAATTTTTTTCTAATTTTAAATCCATCATAATTGTTAAATAAAGTAGTCCAAAAATAATAAGATTCATCCTCTAAAAAAGAAGATATTCTTTTAAAAGTTGTTCTATCAAAAACATGAATATTATGTTCAAAATAACTTTTATTAAAATAACAAAAAAAGTTTATAAATTCATCATATTCTAGTGCCTTAAAAGCAGCTTTTTTTAAATGAAAGTAATCTTTAGACAATGGATTAGTATCAAAACAAACGATTTTCTTTGCATTCATCATATGTGCATTAAATATTTGATCACATGAACTTCCTACTGTAAGAACACTTTTATCATTGAAATCATACTTACTCATATATCCATTCAAATTTTCTGTTGTAAAAGGATATAATTTAGAAAAAGCTTTATCTAAATAAAAATAATTAGTAATAATCTTCTTGGCATAATTTAATCTTTCATCTACGTTCATAAGTACTCCTTTCAAAGCTTAAATAACATTTTATCATACAATATTAAAAAAAGAAAATCTTTAAGAAAAAATTAAAGATTCTAATACAAAATTGCCAACACTTTCCCATTCATCCTTAAGTTCTAAAATTGAATTAAATGTTATAATAACTAATTTATCATTATAAGAAAAGAATATCATATTATTATAAATTTTTGTATCATTTGCATTACTTATAAACTCAATTTTGCCAACATCATACTTCTGAATTTTATAAATTTCATTACTTATTATTTCATTACTATCTTTAAGTCTTTTATATATATAATTAGCATAATTCTCAATTTGAGTATTTTTCATTTTACTATTAGTCAAATTAATAGCAATATTTATTGTTAAATCATCATTAGAATAAACAACGTTTGGATAATTATTGTCATATTTATTTAAAATTTCTTCATATGTTAGCTCTTTAAACTCAGTAGGGACTTTAAAGTAAAATTTATTATTATCAATATATGCATATTCAGTTTCAATTTTATTACCACTTTTAGTATTAATAATCATATTTTCATTTTTAAAATCATATGACTTAGCATTTTTTAAACTAAGAAAAATACCACTCACGAACAAAATTATAAGAACTAAAACAATTATAATTACTTTCTTCATGTTCCACCTCCAAAATACTATATCATTTTTTAAAAGTAAAAAAAAGAAGAAAAAGTTAAAAGTAATTAAAAACCAATAAATAGGGGAGTTATTAATTATCTTTCCAAAAGTCATAAATAAAATTAGACAATTCCTTAGGATTTTTTATATTAACTTCATGTGATGAATTATTTATTATTTTAAATTCACTATTTATTATACTCTTATTTAATAAAGTTGAATCCTTAATATTTATATTATCTTTATCTCCACATAAAATTAAACATTTACATTTTATATTTTCTAAACCTTTTTTAATTTCAATATTTGCCATTGAATTGACTAAATTTATAAAATTTCTTTTAGAACAACCCATTTTATTATATATTTTTTTAGGCATTATATGAAATATTAAGCTTTGCACTTTAAAAAATATTTTTGGTATTTCATAAGGAGTTCCAATTAAAATAATAGAATTCACATTTTGTGGATATTCTTTAGCATATTCTAATGCCAAAATTCCGCCTAAAGAAAGACCACATAAATTTAATTTTTGGTTTTGATTATTACAGAATTTAGAAAAAGCCTCATACATATTTTTATAATCTACTGAATCATTTTTAACTATTTTAAATAAATCTGGACATATTGTTTCAATCTCTTTTTTATCTAAATAATAATTAACTTCATTCCAACTATTATTGTTTTGTCCTAATCCATGAACTAAAATATTTTTCATAATTTAATCCTTTTTGCTAAAAATTGCCTTAAAGCTATTGCCAAAGAAATTATTATTGTTATAGCCGCACAAATAATATTAGGAATATTACTTTCATTATTACTTATATTTAAAACCTCAGCGCAGAATGGATTAGTAAATGCAATTAAAAAAGATAATATAAATAAGCTAATAGAAACTTTATAAGCAATAGAAATTTTAGTTAGTGTACATATTAAAACAATAATCCACAAGAAAATAAAAACAAACGATGCAATATAAATACTATCTAATAACCAATTACCTTCAAAAACATAATTAATTGTAAATAATAATAAATAAACTAAAAGAGTAATAATTCCAGAAATTTTAAAAAGTTTATATTTATTATCTTTAAGATAATAAGGAATAGTTGTAATAGAAAAAGAAATTAGAATTCCTAATAATACCACAAAAAACCAAGATAATTTATGTTCTATTACTAAATTACATATAAAAGTAGATATGAGTCCAATAATATACCCTAAATTCAATAAAATAAATATCCATTTTTTTAATGCCCTATATTTATGAATTTCTCGCTTTTCTTTATTCATAACTTCATCATCACATGCAGTAAAAAATTCATGCTCTGATATATTTAATTCTTTACAAAGACTAGTAATCATACTTATATCAGGATAAGTTACACCTCTTTCCCATTTAGATATAGTAGTAGATAGAACATGTAATCTTTTTGCCAATTCTTCTTGTGTTAAATTAACATCTTTCCTTTTCTCAGAAATATATTTACCAAAGCTTTCTTTATCTTGCATAAAATTCATCTCCTTTCAAAAAATATTTTACTATTTATACTTATTTATAACAATAGCTTGTTAAGCCACCTAACAAAGACATTGAATTAATTCTTATAAACTAAGTATTTTAAATTATTATTTAACAGAATATATAAAAATAAGACATAAATATTAAATTATTTATATCTTGAATATTCATCTCTTCAAAGTAATGTTATAGAAACTACAATAACTATTTCTTTTTATTCTTCATTCAGCAATAATCTAGTTGTATTTTCTCTTTGTTACATTAAATAAATTATATGATAATACAAATAACATGAAATTTTCATCACTTATTTTTAGATGAATTATATAAACTTCCAAATGCTAAAGACATAGTCATGAAGCAAACGGACATGCCAGCATTATCAATTTTATCAAAAAACAATAATATTCCACCTACAAAAGTTAATATCAAAAATATTATTTGAAGTGACAAATATATTTTTGATTTAACACTTAATTTTTTCATAATTTATCTCACTTTCATATCATAATTTATGTATTATTTAATCTTCTTAATTGGATGTCTTACAACTGTTTTTAATCTACTTACATCACATTTCCTTGGATCACTTAAATATATTTCATGATGTAATCTTTTATCTGTTATATCTATTTCATATCCATTTTCTCTCGCAAATTTATGCATTAAACTAACTGTTGTAGGTTCATTATCATAACTGCCAATATGCATACATTGAACACATAATCCTTCTTCATAGGATAAAAATTCAACTGAAGAAAAATCTTGTTTTTTCTTTTTAGTTGCTTCGCTGATAGCCCAGTCAAAATCTGATTTCGTAACAAAATCTGGTAATCTAATGATTGATATAAAGTGTAATGCACTTTTATTATTATAATCAATAGTGGCGTCCATTCCATCTTGCCACCAAAATCCTTCAAGTGGAGGAACAACATATTCAAAAAATCCATCTATTTTATGAGTTCCTTTATAACTCATCTTTATTGTATAAGCTATTCCATATAATAAGCCTATTGTTTTTTTATAATCTCCATTTTCTTCATTAGGGTTTCCCATTCCTCTTACTGCAATATAATTCATTTTTGGTATTTCAACAATACTAGGTTTATTTTTAGGCATATAAAACTCTTTATATTCTTTCTTAAAATCAAAAGCCATAAATAACATCTCCAATCTAAACAAATTGTTATTTGTCTATTATAATATTATTATATCATTTTTTCACAAGTAAAAAAAGAAAGTAACAATTTATAAGTAAATCTCTATAAAAATAAAAAACTAGTCAAATTAGATAATTATGGAATCTAAAATATTTAAAACTCATTACATTTGATTACCTTAGTTAAACAAATATTCAAAAACTTTCAAAAAAAGTTTGATTAGCGAATAAATATTTGATATAATCGTATTAGGAACAATTGATAGTTGGGTGTACCGTACTTTTATCTCGAAAGGCGGTGATATGATGAGCAAAAAAGACTTTATAGTATTAGCATT
>CANSWR010000056.1 GCA_947650795.1 uncultured Bacillota bacterium
GTTATTCACAATTCTGATTTTTTTATGTCAAGTTTTATTTTTACCTAAACTCAAAATTTTACTATCATATATTTTGAATTTACTTGGTAAAAATTGAGATTTAGATTTATTTCTTAATGCTTAAAATAAATCGTTTTAAAATGTATTAACCTAGCATAATTTATTTTAATTACTTATTAATATGATATGCTAATGGAATAAATTTGTTTACTTTAGAATTATATATTTATTTGTTTTTTATAAACGTTAGTATTTTAGTAATTAATGGTTTAAAAATTAAATATATTATGTATCCTATTAATCCTCCTAAAATATTAGTTATTATGTCCGTTATATCTGATGATCTAAACCCATTTATTAAAGGTTGAAGAAGTTCTATTATCAAGCTTAATATAAAAGTAGATAAAATAACTTTTAAGAGTTTTGAATTATCTTTTTTTAACAATGGAAATAAAAATCCATAGGGAATTGTCATTAAAACATTTAATCCAACCTGACGAATAAAATCTCCTCTTCCATTTATTACGTCAATAAACGGAATTAAGTTCATTGTTTGATATGGATGATTAAATATAAAAGGTATTGACGTTATAATTGGCATTAAAGTAAAATATAATACAAATGATAAATATATATACATTGTTGTATTTACAAATAATATATCTTTTCCTTTAAGTTTCCATTTTTTATAGAATATAGAAAAGTATAAAATGATTAATATTATAAAATCTATAGCTATTTTCATAAATAATATTTCCTTTATTTTTATATTAATATAATATCATTTTTTATTAATATTGTAAATAATTTCGAAAATAATCACTATATTTAATACATTTTTATAAAATATTTATATCTGATATTTTTTTATTTAAGATATTACATAACTCTAGATATGTTTTTCAATTCTTCATTTAGATTATTAATATTATTACATCTAATAATCACATATTAAGCAAATCTAAGTGTATTTTATTATATATTTCCTTAAAATTATTTATCATTTGCAATATAAAACTTTTTAATTTTAAAAGCTTTAAAATATATCTTTTAGCTTAAGATATTTTCTTTATTATAGTTATATAAAATGAGTTTAATATTTTATTCTAATTAAATTATACAAATTTTGAGATGTTGCTTAATATTTTAAAAATCACACAATTTCTTGCGTGATTTTTAAGATTGTTTATTGGGACTGTTAAAAGTAACTAAGTCTATAATACCATTGTATAGTTATTGACTTTACTTTAGCAATTTCACTTTAAAGTTTGTAAATGTATTTTTTTAACTTTTAAAGTTTTTTTCTGTCAATTTAATATTGTCTACAATAGTACTTATTGTATCAGTACTTAATTGTTCTTTAAAATTTATGTTTATTCCTTCTTTTTTTAAATCATTAAATAATTTTTTGGCGCATTCTATTTTATAGTTTTCTGTTCCTCTTATATCTTGTTTTGATATAACATTTTTAGATTCAATAATTAGGCTCATTTCTTTATTATCATTCCCTTTATCAATTAAATACATAAAATCAGGACTATATGTTCCGCCATTTGCTACAGGAATTCTAATACTATTCTTTGGTATCTTACCAAAAACAGTAACTTCTTCTATTTCTTCCAAAATATTATTCTTTTCTATTTCACTATCATAAGCTATCGAATCATATAAATATTTTTCTTGTGGAGTTCCATCAATTTTTAATATTCCAATGTTGTTAATAGCAATATTATTCTTTAAAGAACCATCACTATTTGTCAATGAAGTAGGATGTATTGGTAAGTCAGTTTTTTTATAAGTAAATCTTTTAAATAATTCTTCTGACTTCCAATTATTAATAGCAACACACAATCTAGATAGGACAGTTGAATTAAAAAAGTTTTTTCCTACTTTATTTTTTTCGTTATATCTTACAATCGAATTATGAATATTTTTTATTGGTACATTTGTTAATTCATTTAACTTTTTTATGAAAGTATTATATTTCATAACTTTATTTGTGCTTAGCGATAATCCTGCTAATTGTTCGACGTCAAAACCTTCATCATTAAAACTTAATTTTTTTCTATCTGTGATAATATTATCTTTACTTTCTAATCCTGTAGATAATATTTGAAATATTGCACTTTCAATTTCATCGTCTAAAAAGTGTTTATAGGTAATAATATATTTTCTATTTAATAATTCCCATAGCTTATTAATTTTATAATATTTATTCTTTCTAATTGAAATAAATTTATTCTCTTTTTCGGATTTGTCATATATTTTATTTTTACTAACTACATTAATTAAACCAGGACAAATTTCATTTAATTTATCTTCATTAATAATATTTCCATCAGGATCAATAGCTTCTTCAGTCAGAAGTTTAATATAGATAGAAGTAAACTGTAAGTTGTTAGATTTACAATATTCTCTAATTATATCTAAAGCAATTTTATTTTTTAATAAAGATTCTGAATTAATCTCATTTCTTAGTTGATTAATAAAATTTTTTTCGCTAAAACTTACAATATAGTTTAAAAAAAATTGTTCATTTGATATTCTATTTAAATTGTTATTTACTGGTAATCTTAATCCTCTACCAACTTCTTGTAGTTTACTATTTTCACTACCACTGCTTCTTAATTTAGTTATTGTAAATATATTAGGATTATCCCACCCTTCTTTCAATGTCCATTTGGAAAAAATAAATCTACGTAAATTATATTTATTTTCATTCTTTATTTTTAAAAGAGTCTCTTTATCATTTAATATTTCATTTACTTGCTGAGCTATTTCATCAGAAGAGTCTGTATTGTCTACTGAAAAATATCCTCCATGACAATATGAAATATTTTTATAACTTTCTAATAAAAATTGCTTGTAATCACATTCTTCCATATTTGATATTAATTTTTCTAGTTTTTGCTTTAGTAATCTTTCAAAAGATTCAAGTATATATGCCTTTTTATCTACTTTAGGTCTATATGCATTTACATCATCAATAAAAAATAATGCTAATGATTTTATTCCTCTGTTAAAATTATCTTTTTCTACTTCAAAATGTCTTTCTAATGCAGTTTCTATCATTAATTCTTGATATGATAAAGAATAACAATCAGGAATCAATTCTTCATTTGTATAACATTCCTTTCCGTTTGATAGTAGTATAGAATTTTTTCTGATTTCTAAAATGCTTATACTGTCAAAATCATCATGAATAATTGATAAGGTGTCATCTTTATATAATTCAAATGATTTTACTAATTTTTCATCAATTCTGTGAATTATACATTTTTCTTTATTTATAATATTAATAATTTTTATTCTTATGTTGACTTCATTATGAGTTGGAACATATTCTGAAATAATTCCTTTAACAAGATTATCATTAAATGCTTGTATGCTTGTTAAATTATATAGTAAATGTTTGTAGTCTCTTATATTATTTTTTTGATCTCTATAAGGAAAAGTCGCGCCATACCTTATGATAAGTTGCGGATCAAATATTGCTTCAATCTTTTTATAAGTAATATTATTTTTATCAAATTTATGTGGTTCATCAATTATTATAATTGGTTTCGTTGTTTTTATTGCATCACTTGGAATTGTATAATCATCTAATAAATTTGTATCATATTCTTTTAATAACATTTTACCATTTGTAATTAATTGAGAATTTATTAACATTACCTGAATTCGCTTAGTATTATTAGAAGCCATTACAAATTCTCTTACAACTCCTGGAAAGTATTCTTTTCCTTTCCTTTTCTTTAAAGGTTCTATTACTCTTAGTTCTATTTCAGAATCATACTCATCCCTAAAAAAACTTTTTGTATCAGCACTTTCAATAAAGTTTTTAGTGCCTGCTTTTATTGGTTTAGTAGGAACAATAATTATAAATTTATTAAATCCATATTTATCATTTAACTCAAAAATAGTTTTAACTTGAGTAAAAGTTTTTCCTGTTCCAGTTTCCATTTTTATATCTAAGTTTAGGTATTTTTGATATTCTCCATCATACTTCTTGAACTCAGAATATATTTTATTGTTATCTTGAATCATAGATATATTATATTTTAATTTCGGAGAACTTAAATCAATAATGGGATTGGCAATTAATATTTTAGATTTTATTATGTCAACTCCTCTAAAAACATTTATTATTGAATATACTGCATCTACTTGGTGTTTTAATCCGCGTTCAAGTTTCATAATTCCCTCCTAATATCTTATATATATTTTCACATTAATTGCTTTAAAATTTTTAACTTGATTGAAGTTATTTTTTATCATTTCTAATTCTTCAAGGTTAAATGAGTATCCAAATACAATTATTTTATCACAATTAAATTTAGGATTTTTATACAGGTTTAAAACATCGTTGATTGAAGTTATATCTAGTCCTGGATTAATAAAATATAAACTATTTTTACATTTATATAATTCATAGTTATTTACTTTTAATTTTTCTACTGAAGCATCAAATCCATATCCATCATTTATTTTCCATGTCTCGACAATTGTATCAATTCCATATTCATCACTTATTGAAATAGTATCATTTATTAATTGAGGAACAAAATCTTCCATTTTATTTAAAAGATCTTTATTTGTCTCAACTAATGTGTAATGCTTAAATCCGTATCTTTTATCATTATTTAAATTATATAATTTATCACATAAAACTATTCTTTGTTTAGTAATTTCATCTAAATACATAGGTTTATTAATTGATTCTAAATATTTCATTTGTGCTTCTATAATTACTTTTGCTTCTTTACTAGCTGTTTGATAGTTTTCTTCAAGATTTTCTGGTAATTGAACTATTATATACTTTCTATTACCGCCATCTTTATTCATTTCCATTACAGCATGCGCTGTTGATCCACTTCCTCCAAAAAAGTCTAAAATGATGGATTCTGGGTCGTCTATTAGTCCAATTAAAAATTGAATTAATTCTATTGGTTTAGGATTACTAAATAATCCTTTTATTCCAAATATATTATTTAGAATTGTTGTTCCTTTAGAATTTTGATATTTGTCTAACCATGTTCTTTCTTGTTCATATTTATTTTGATCTTCTTTTGGATTGTAATAATGCTTTATGAAAACCTTCTCATTTTGAATACATAAATCTGATTTATCTTTTTCAAATTTTTCTTTACTCCACATCCAACGTCCATCATCGTTTTTATGTTTATCTGGCAAGTATTCGATATACTTATTATTAATTTTTTTTAAACTAAAATTTCCTTTTGCATCTGCATATATTGGATAATATAAGTTGGGTCTTGCTGTTTTTGTACCTGATGGGCCATTATCTTGTAAGCTTACAGTATAATACTTTCCTCTTTTATCTTCATATGGATATTCTTTGGTTCCACTAATTTTCAAATTAAATTCTCCAATTTCTCTATTTTTTAAGTATATTAAAACGTAATCATTTAATTTTTGCAATTCTACATTTGATTTTGTTGTTGCAGATCCACGTGTCTTTCTGGGACAAATTGCCACAAAATTTTCTTCTCCAAAAATATTGTCACATAATAATTTTAAATTATTTATTTCGTCATCTCCAATACTAATAAATATAGCACCTTTGTCAGATAATAAATTTTTGGCAAGATAAAGTCTTGGATACATAAATGTTAGCCATGCACTATGAGTAGATGAAGCATTAGACGTCATATTTAAAATTCTATCAGCTTCATTCTCTTCAACATCTAATTTTTCCATTAATGTTTTTTTATCAAATTTAAAATTATCTACATAACAAAAACCATCAGTTTCAGTATTATATGGCGGATCGATGTATATACATTTTATTTTATTCTCATAAGACTTTATCAAATGTTTTAATGCGTCTAAATTGTCCCCACTTATCATAATATTAGAACTATTTTTATTTGCTTCTAAATTATTATGCTTTTGATCTGGTCTAATTACAGTTTCGGTTTCTATTCCAGCTATCATTTTTGCATATGCTTTTCCTAAAAAATTAATTTCAAAACTTTCCTTTGTAGTTTTAACGTCGGATTTTAATATACTATTTAACATTTCGATTCTCAATTGTCCATTACTATCAAAACACTCAGGATATATACTTTTTAATTTACTTATTCTTTCTCTTTCAAAATCATAATTTAAATTATTGCTTATAATATTTTTTATCATTTTGAACCTCCTTTTAAATTTCCATAATTTATTAAATGTTAGTTCTAAAACATTACAGACTTTTTTTAATATTTCAACTTAAATATTTTTTTACTTTAATTTATCTTTCACATTAGTCGTGATTTTTGCTTTTTATCATTAATTTTATAAATTTTTTTTCGTTATTTTTATTATAACATTTATATCTGTTTAATCAAATATATTCTTAACTTGAGTTTAAATTTTTTACCATTTTTAGTAGCAATTTTAATTTTTATTCTTTAATTTAATAAATTTGTAGAAAATAAAAAATTACAATTTTGGATTTTAATTTTACTTTTTTAATTCTCTCTATTGGATTTTCATAATCTTTTGTATTCATAATTTCATTGACATTTATATTTTTTTATGAATATAGCAATGTAAATATTCATCACTATATCTTTTACAACCATGCCAAAAATCAAACTTTACCATAATTTTACACATTCATAAAATCTCGATTTTTTCTAATCATATAAAATAAATCTCTATTTGCTTTTATATTAAAGATTAATAGCCATATAATTTCTTATTTATTTACTAAATTTTATTTGATAAATTCTTAAATTGCAATTTTTTAATACCCATAAATAATGATGTAGAAACCAGAATACCTAATGAATTTAAAATAATATCATTAATATCAAATGCTCTTCCAAAACAAGGTTGCAATATTTCTATAATTAAAACAAACATAATTCCTTTAAAAAAAATATTTTTCCATGTTAATTCTTTCTGCGATAAAGGATATAAAATACCAAAAGGCAAAAACATTAAAAAATTGCCAATAGTTTCTCCATCAATGTTATTTATAAAGTTTAATGTAAAATTAAAGTCTCCATTAAACAAACTTAATGAATGTCCTGAATCCCTGTGATATATTAATTTATACCAAATTATATTCATTAAATCCAGTCCAACAACTAGACAAATTAATCCTATAATATAACATATAAAAATACAAAAAAATATTTTTTTGCTAGTAGGTGTTGTCTTGTCATTTCTAAATTTTATAGAAGTATAAATTATACTTCCTAATAATGCAATAGGTAATGCTTGTAAAAAATAACCTATATAAGTATCAAAAAAGAAATATTGAAAAGTCATATCTTTTGGAAAATACATCTCATTTACTCCTCCTAACAATCACATTATATCATAAAAAAAAGCAAAATCTAAATTGATTCTACTTTTATTATTCAAAAATTCTCGACTTCCGTACTTAATCAATAAATAAAAGTGGTATAAAACCCCGTGAAATAAGG
>CANSWR010000057.1 GCA_947650795.1 uncultured Bacillota bacterium
ATTTCAACAAAAATTAAACTTTTTTTCATTTAACAAGTACGGAAGTCGGGTTATACCATAAAAATCAAAATATAATTCTTAATTTTTTCTAAATAAAATATAATCCTATTATAATAAAATAATTTACATTAAATTTTAACTGTAACTATAATAAAAGTACTTTTATGAAACAAAAAAGAATAATATTTAAAGGGAGTGTGTTTAATGAAAAAGATTATCTTATCTTTACTACTTGTAATGTTTATAATTCCAACTTTATCTGGATTAGAAACCGAATCAGAAAATATACCAGTTGAACAAGAAACTGAAAGTAATAATCAAAACATAACAGAAACTGAAAATAAAGAAGTAGAAGAAGGCCCAATAACTTTAAAAAGTAAAAGTGGAATAGTAATAGATGCAAGTAGTAAAAAAATATTATTTGAAAAAAATAGCAATGAAGAATTAGCTCCAGCTTCAATGACAAAAATAATGACAATGTTATTAATAATGGAAGAAATAGAAAAAGGAAATATATCTTTAGAAGATCAAGTAACCATAAGCGCACATGCAGCAGATATGGGAGGAAGTCAAATATATTTAGAAGCAGGAAAAACAGCTAGTGTAAAAGAACTATTAACGTCAATTGGAATAGGTAGTGCTAATGATTCCGCTGTAGCAATGGCAGAAAAAATAGGTGGGACAGAAGAAAACTTTGTAGCTTTAATGAATAAACGAGCAAAAGAATTAGGCGCTAATAATACACATTTTGTAAATGCTCATGGACTAGATGCAGAAGGACACTATTCTACAGCACATGATATGGCATTAATCGCAGCAGAACTTGTAAAACATGAAAGTATACTAGACATCACAGGCACATATGAAACTACAATTACACATCAAAATGGTAAAAGCATATGGTTAGTAAATACAAATTCATTGATAAGATTTTATAAAGGATTAGACGGTTTAAAAACAGGATTTACAGAAAAAGCAGGTTACTGTCTGACAGGAACTATGGAAAGAAATGATATGAGATTAATAACAGTAGTAATGAATGCCGAAATAAAAGAAGATAGGAACACAGACACAATAAACATGATGGAATATGCCTTTAGTCAATTCTATAAAAATACATTAATAGAAAAAGAAAAAAGTATTGGAACAATATTTATTGATAACAGTAAATCTCGTGAAGTAAAATACTATTTAAAAGATGATGTAAGTGTAATATTAGATAAAACTACTAAAGATATAAAATATAAATATGATATAGAATTATTTGAAGTAAAAGCACCTTTAAAAAGTGGAGACAAAGTAGGAAAATTAATTTTAAAATATGATGACAAAGAAATAGAATATGATTTAATAGTAAAAGAAAATGTTGTAGAATCTTCATATTTTCATAGAATGATAAACTATTTAAAAGATTTAATAAGTGGAAATGTAAACGTAATCGGTAACTAAACTTATTAAAATAAAGGCAACTAACCTTACCAAGAACTAAATATTTTCATAATATATACTAGGAGTGATAATAAATGAAAATAATATTTGATAAATTAACAAACAATAAAATAGTAGATAAAATAAAAGAATTAAAACCTAAAAAATAAATATCAAAGGCTAATAGTAAAAATCTGTTAGTCTTTTTCTATATCCCATTGTAAAAAAATTTGTTATAATAATCATATCAAGCATCTTAAGAAAGTAGGTAGAAATGAAAATATATGTATACTTAGATGAAAGTGGTTCAATTCATAAAAATAGTAATACCAAATATTTTGCAGTAGGCGGATATTTCATATTTAAAGAAGATAAAAACAAAGCAACTTCTTATTATAAAAAAATAAACAAAGAAATAAAAAATCTAAGAAATATTCCTATAGATAAAGAAATTAAATCTTATAATATGTTAGATGAAGAGAAAAAGAAAATATTATCTACTATACAAGATATAGACACGTTTTATGGTGTAGCTAAAGTATTTAATAAAGAATTAATGAGAAAAGAAATAATACATTCAAATATATTCTTCAACTATTCAGTAAAAGTACTTTTTTCAGATTGTATAGTACCTATTTTAAATTTAACACAAATTAACGAAAATATAGAATTTGTTGTCAGTATAGACAACAGAAATATTAGAATAGGGGAAATAAATAATTTAGAAACATACTTAAAGACAGAATTTTGTCTGGAAAAATTTGATTTTAAAATAACTTATTATGATTCCAGAACTAACTTTGGAATTCAATTAGCTGATTTAATTGTTAATACTTTTTATAATTACTATAAAGATAAAAAAATAGTAGCAAAAGTAGTAAAAATACTAAAACATAAAAATTTCAGAGTCAATACATTTCCAGGACATAAAATTAAAAGCATAGTTAAGAAAATCTCCTGTAATATATAGCAGAATATTTGACAATTTATATATACTATGTTAACATATTCTCACAAGACCTAAGAAAGGCAGTTAAATACTAAACGTATAGTAAGTACGTTGCCTCTTAGGCGTTTTTTTAAGCTTTTAAAAATACCAATAAATATTGATTTTAATAGTTATAGTTTTAAAACTATTTTTATTTTAATAAAGTATTTTATTATAAGAAGACAAAAAGGGATTAATTCCCCTTTAAATATTCGTAATTGTTTTTTATCCTTTCATTATTTGAATTCATATTAAGTGCAATTTCAGTATATTTTAAAGCATTAGACTTATCACCTAAATAAAAATAGCAAAGGCCAAGAACATCATAAGGAATTTCATTCCAAGCAAAATCTTCATTAATGTATGTTGGACTCTTATGTTCTATTTTAAGTGCTAATAATAAATATTTAATAGCAGTCTTATAATCTTTTTTATAATAAAACATTAATCCCATCTCTACATAAGGTTCTCTTAAATATGGAGTCAATTCTATAGATTTTTTTAACCACATTTCAGCTTCATCAAACCTATTAAGAGCTAAATAGTCTCGAGAAATAAATCTTTCAGAAGCAGACTTTTCTTCGGCCCAAGTACTACTTTCCAAATAAACATGTTTAATCAAAGTATCAATGGATTTGTTCCACTCACCAACATACATATATTCTCTTCCCAAGTAGTGCACATTTCTGTCATCATTAGGCGCTTCCTTAACAGAATCCTCAAGTAACTTTAAATAAAAGCTTCTATCTTTAGACCTATCAGGATAATGGCCTATGAACAACTTATCAGTAGTAATAACATTTTCAGGAGTGTTACCAACGTATATTAAAACTTCATGAATACTATGACGCCAAACATACTTATATTTTTTATGAATTTTACTTATGAAATAAGTACTAACAGGATTACCATTCTCATCAAAAGTAAAATTCATATTATATCTAACACTATCTACATCACTACTCCAAATTTTTTCAAGTTCCTCTCTCCATCCTGGACTGAGAATCTCATCAATATCTGTACAAACACAAATATCAGCATCATCAGGAACCAAACTTAAAGAATCATTTCTAGCAACATCAAATTTGAAATTTTCATAATGTTTCACTAAAACATTTACACCATTTTCTTTTAAAAGTGTAACAGAGTTGTCAACCGATCCTGTATCTAAAACAAAAATCCCATCGGCCTCTTTCATACTATTAATCCACCTTAATATATGGGCTTCTTCATTCTTACAAATGGCATATACATACACCTTATATTTATTATCTTTCATATTATAATCTATGACAATAGTGTAAAGTTGTGATTTATTTTTACAAAAACAATGTTAAATGATGTATAATGTTAACATAAATTACGGAGGTTTATAAAAATGAATGAAATAATATTTAGACGTGCCAATATAGACGATGTAGAAGGAATAATAGATTTATGTAATGAAAACTTTGGAGATAATACTAATTATGAATATGCAAAAAGTGTATTCAAAAATACTATGACTGACGAAAATCAAATATATCTAATTGGAATTATGGATAATAAAATTGTTGCTCACACAAAAATAACAATAATTCCAACAATGTTTAAAGGAATGGAAACATACGCAATAATTAATCATGTGTGTGTTAAATTAGAATATAGAAGGCACAACATTGCTACTAAAATGCTAGACGAAGTAGCAAAAATATGTAAAGAAAAAAAAGCAGTAGCAATAAAATTATGGTCAATGAATTTTAGAGAAGCAGCTCACGCATGTTATAAAAATTATGGATTTAGAGTAGATGATGCAGCTTTTTTTACAAAAGAATTAATAGCAAGTAAATAAAAAATAGGTAAAGAGGGAAGTATTAAAATGAAAATAAGCAATATATTTGTAGGTGGATGGTTTCAAAGAACAATGTTACAGCTTACAGAAATTTACGACTTTTTAAGAGATGCAAAAACACAATTAAAATTAGAACCTAAAAAATTAGAAAAACTAAGGTCTAATTTAGGTATAGGAAGTATAGAATATGGAGTATATGGAGAGGAATTTATAGAGTATACAACCATTTATGATATAAAAGTAAAAATATTTGAAGATGGATTAATAATTTTAAATAATACAGATGTTAGTTATGAAACTTTATTTGCAGATATGGACAAATTAACAGAATATTATAATAATAGATTATCTCCAGCTTTGAGCTACTTATTTAGTTTAGGTGCACCAGTACCAAAAGAACTAGCAAATATTGAAAGTATATTTCCTTATTTTATAGTCAGTGAAAAAGCGACAAAAAAACAAATGAGTGAACTGCTAGCACAAACAGAAAAACAGAAGTACTTTGAATTTGATAACACTAAATATGATGTAATACGTGGAGATAAATACTATTTTATAAACAATAAAAAACAATCAATGGACAATATACAAAGATACATCGAAGAACAAATATTTATAAGAGAATTCAAAGGACAATTGCATAGATATCTTAATATGCATAGAATCATTTGGGAAAAAATTGATGCTGTAAAAGAACAAACAAACATAAAAGGTTCAGAAATAGTAAAATTTACAACAAAATTAGAAGGCTATGCTAAAACAGTTAATTTAATTGATGGAAGAATTAAACAGATGGGAACATATATAGGAACAAGAGAAAAAATAGCAAAAAATGACTCAGAACTTGCAGAATTTCTTTCAGTATCAGGATATAGATATGAAACATTAAAAGATACACTTGATTATATAAAATATTTGTGGGATATGACAAAAAGCTATGTTACATCAGCTCAAAAACTATTTAACGGAATAAAAAGTGACGTCACAAGTAAATCAATTGACAGTTTAACTATAGTAACTTCTATGGGAGCAGGCGCTAGCATTATAGGTTTGTTAACAGAATCAGCTCCAACATTTACTATATTTGGCGTATTATATTTCTTTGCTTTAGCTATGTTAGGATGGTTAGTTACAAAAGCGTTAGCAAAAATTGCACATGTTACTAAATATGAAGTAAGTGATATAGAATATGAAAAAAATATAAAATAAAATACCTCAAAAAGAGGTTTTTTTGTCATAAAAATCTTTAAAATATCCATAATCATTAATAGGAATTTTAAAAGTCAAAAAATCCTTACTTATAGGATGATAAAAAGAAAGTTGATAGCACATCAAAGCTAAAGGAAAATTACCTTCCTTATAATATTTTTTATCTCCAAGTAATGGATGATTTCTACTAGAAAATTGTACTCTAATCTGATGGTGTCTTCCAGTTTCTAAATGTATATCAACAAGACTTTTATCATTCTTTTCGTTAATAACTTTATAAGTTAATTTTGATAATTTCCCATTTTTTTCATTACCAATTACGCTTCTAAACTCTTCTCTTTTTATATAATCTTCCATTTTTCCTTCTTTTATAGAAAGAATTCCTTTACAAACAGCAAAATATTTTTTATCAAATTTATGAGTTCTAACTTGTTCAGAAAGTCTACTTGCAACTTTACTAGTACGACCGAAAACCATTACACCACACACATCTTTATCAAGTCTATGGATAAGACCTAAAAAAACATTTCCAGGCTTATTATATTTCTCTTTAATATAAGACTTTAAAAGTGTAAGCATATCTTTAGTATTACTACTATCACTTTGAGATAAAATTCCTGATGGTTTGACAGCAACAATTAAATGATTATCTTCATATAAAATTGTAGGAGTTTTATTCACTTTCCCACCTACCATATATTCCACAAGGTAGTACTAACTCTGAATTTTTTACAGGAATACCAACTTCACCACAAGAAACTTTACCTTTATAAGTTTTATTAATAAGCATATTTAAGATATTACTTAAAACATATGGAGAAAGTCCAGTAGTATATGAATTAATTAAAAAGAATAGGGGGTTATCACTGAAAAGTTCAGCACACAAATTAACTAATTCCCAAAGATTTTTCTCTATATTCCAAACTTCTTTATTAGCGCCCCTTCCAAAACTAGGGGGATCCATTACAATCGCATCATATTTGTTACCACGCCTAATTTCTCTTTTTACAAATTTAATACAATCATCAACTATATACCTTATATTTTCTTCATTTAACTTAGAAGAATGAACATTTTCTTTGCACCAATCGACCATGCCACGTGAAGAATCAACATGAGTAACATGTGCCCCAGCGCTCATACAAGCAACAGTTGCGCCACCTGTATAAGCAAATAAATTAAGAACCTTAATTTTTCTATTAGCTCCTTTTATTTTATCAATCATAAAATCCCAATTAACAGATTGTTCAGGAAATAATCCAGTATGTTTAAATCCCATTTGTTTAATGTTAAAAATAAGGTTTTTATAAGAAATTTGCCAAGATGAATTAACTTTTCTAAGATTTTCCCAATAACCTCCACCAGTATTACTCCTATGATAAATAGCATCAATTTTCCCTTTATATATTTCGCTTAAATCTCCATTATCCCAAATTATTTGAGGGTCTGGTCTAAGTAAAATAGTATTTCCCCATCTTTCTAACTTTTCTCCATTAGAAGCATCTAATAACTCATAATCATTAAAATTCTCTATTAACTTCATATTTCACCAACTTTTATTTAATATAATAATATTATCTTACATACGCTTGTTTGTCAAATATTTTTGCTTTAAACAGACAAAAAGAGTAAATTTTCTTCGCAGACATCTTTCTGATATAATTATATT
>CANSWR010000058.1 GCA_947650795.1 uncultured Bacillota bacterium
TTAATCTTTTTATTTTTAATATCCTCTAACATTCTATCAAATTCTGGTCTATGGTTACCTGTTTTAGCGCTTATTCCAGCATCTTCATAATAATCATATATTTCATAACCTTTATACTTACACATTGCTTCTAATCGTTCTTTTTGTTCTGGTAAACTAAAGCCTTCTCTGGCCTGATCTTCCGTGCTCACGCGAGTGTAGATGCCACAAATTTTCTTTTCATCATTCATAAATATCTTTCCTTTCTAAAAATCCAAAAAAACACAAAAGATTTTCCTTTGTGTTTCAAAGTTTCTTGCTATTTATTCATTAGCATATACTATTCTACCTATAGTATTGGAAAAGTCTAGGCAAAAATCGGACAAATTTCGTGTAAAATTTGGGAAGAAAATAGGAAGGAAAGTTGCAGAATTATTGCAAAAATTATGCAATTCATCATTTAAAACACTCTAGGAAATTATAAATAAATTGTTAGAATGGAATGATTTTTATAAATATGTTTATTTTAGATTGAAGACTTAATATATTCTTCTAAATCTTTAATAGGAATAGATCTACTTAAATTTTCAACATAAATATTACTTTCATAATTAAATGCTAAATAAGTAATTCCTTTTATTACAATCCTATGTGGTTCCACATAAGAAATATTTGTATGTTCTATTGTTCTAACACTTCCATTATGAATTATTGAGGTAGTATTACAGAAACTACATATAAATTCAATCTTGTTTTTAAAGCTGCTTCCATCTCAATTTCTTGTTTAATAATATTAACCATTAAAGAATCTCCTCGCTTTCTTTTACACCACAAAAAATCAATTCCATTTCTAGAATTGACATTTATCATTAAGCTCTAACTATAAAAGTTCGAGCAGATTCTTCTCTGGTGCCGTTGTCGTAGTTATCTACAACTTTTCCACGACGATTGATATAAGTATCAATCACTACTAATATTTTACCACAAAATTCGATAAATTCACCAAAAATTATTTATTTTTATAAATATTGATGTATAATAGTAACCACACAAGGAGGAATTACTATGGAATCTATTAGTTTAAATAATGTTCTTAAGAATATGTATGATAATCGAGTTTCGTTTATAAGAGGGAAAAACATAGAACTTGAAAGAGAATATTTTACTCAAAATGGTAATCGTATTCCAATGAGTGAAATAATGCAAGGTGCAAGTTATGAAGATCACTTTATGAGTTTTAAAGATGCAGTAAAAAATGGTACGGATAATGAAATAAGTCAAATATTTATGTTGCTTCAAGAATACTTTTTATTTTCATATGGACACGATATGATGTTTAAAAAGAAATTAGAAGCAGATATATTTACATCTGTTCCTATGGAAGATTTTATATATCCTAAACTAGATGAAGCTGTTAAAGAAAAATATAATGATTTATCAATAATGAGAGAAAACCCTAATTTTAATGCAAATATGGAAGGCATTGATAGATTAGTATTTACATACACAGAAATGCAATCACTATTATATTTGTTATATTGTAATGATTTTCAATTTCCAAATGGCTGGGAAGGAATATGTCCAGATACTTATGAAGAAGTTTTAAATATATTAAATAATTCTGGGATGACAATAGGTGATTTTTTACACGCATTAATTGATTTTAAATGTAAAACAATGAGTGAGATATTTAGTGAAATAGGTAACTTGCAATTAAGAAAAGCCTATCTAGAAAAAGTTGAAATTTTAAAGGAAGAAAAGCATGGAGAAACAAAGGAATTTGCCCATGTAAACTTACCAATAACATATTTTCTAAATCATACATTTTTAGATTTTATGAGTATGGAACATAAATCTCCTATACTTGAAGATACAACACCTAATGGAACAAAAAAGATTTTATTACCTAAATGTTAAAAAGATGATTAGATTTCAATATCATAATCATCTTTTCTTTTATCATCATATTCTTTACTAAATTTATATTTATCCTTTAACTCATTAAATGTATCTTCCTTAATAATGCCTTTTTTGTATAAATCTTTTGATACATCAAAATATTTTTCTCGTTCTTTTTCTTTTCCTAATAATTTATCTTTAATTAAAGACATAACTCTTAAAAATTTATCTTTCCAAAATTCTAATGTGATTTTTAATGAGTGATGGACTTATGTCAAGTTTGTAAGATTATATTCTTTATTGAATGATTCAATACAAAGCATTCTCATTTTATCCTGGAGTTTACGAAGTGATTCTTTAGTAAATACATCACTTTTGCCGACTTGTTTATTCATACCATTTTTACCACCAATTTTGATGGGAACGCCAACGATATGAAGATGTGGACTTGTTTCATCATAATGAATAATAGCACTTGCTATTTTGAAATTAGGTAACATTGTTTCTAAATTGATAACTTGTTGTTTAAATACATTTGTTATTCGTTTTTTGAAATCCATATCTTTAGTATCCCAATATTTTTTATCTCCAAGTTCTATAATAATTTCACAAGCAAGATCACTTTTAGAATTATTACTAATATGAGTGAAGTAGTCTTTAATTTTTCTATTTTCTCTTGTTTGTTTGGCATTGTATTCTTCCTTTGCCTCATCAAATTCATCCCTATATAATTTCTTCACATCATCTACAAGTGAAGAACTACCTCTAATGATTTCAATATCATACTCTCTGTCATCATATTTTCTGTAATTATGATTATCACATTTGGTTAATCCTGATGAATTTTGTATTGCATTATTACTCTTAGATGTTGTACCACTTACATTAGATTTTGCACTATTCCTAGAACTATTTTTCTTATTCTTATCACTGCCTAAATGAAATGAATATGCTAATTGTATAGTCATCACGCTCCTTTATTTTCTTATTTATTATAGTTGTTTTAATGATGTTTTTTTAGGCTATATTTTGGCTTTGACAAAATATTTAACCCCCTAGGTATTTTGACACAAGCATCAAAATAACCTCGTGGGCTAAGGACACCTTAGAATCCGTTTTACTTTATTCAATATTGTTTTAAAACTTCGTAATAAAACAAAATTACATAAAGTACTATGAAGAAACAACTTCTTCGGAAGTTTCTTCTTCCTCTTCATAGGTAGTACATTCTGAAAGTCCAATAACATTAGCAGGTTTCACAATAGTAGGTTTTACCTCTCTAGTAAGTATGCCATTTGTTTTATCTGGAATATACTTAAATACTGCTTCTTCATCTTCAAGAATTGTTCCACTATCTTTATTGATATATAGAACTCCTAAATCATATTCTTTCATTTTCATATCTGGATCAATTTCTCTATAATTTTCCATAGGGAATATTCTAACGATTGCTTGACTATCTTCATCTATATTGAAATAAAACATTGATGTTTCGGTATTATAAGTTGCTTGATAAAATCCTACATCATAGAACTCTCTTAATCTTAATATGTGTTGCCATACTTCATCGTCATTTCTGTACTCACTAAATCTTAAAGTTCCCATGACATTACCAAAGATTGCATAATCTTTTCTATCTAAATAACCATTAAAATATAAATCATTACAAGGATTAACAATACTTTCTCTAAACTTAATAAATTCAATATCACATTTTTTATTATAGGTTTCTTTTAAAGTAATATCTTCAATATAATTCATAATCAAATTAGCTTTTTCTTCTCTTGTAAAATCTTTCCAAGACTTGTTATATTCTTTATATTTTTCTGGGTATTTAACTGAATTGATGAAATCTATATCCCGTTTAACAAGAATATCTTCTGGAGTAAATTTTAATTCATCACACACTTCTGATTCGTTTAATTTTGCTTCTAAATCTTCAATAGTATTTTCTATTTTCTTTCGTTCTAAATCATATTCTTCAAGAGTAAATACCTCATTTACATAAGCCTCTCTAATTCTAGTAAATTTATCTTTTTGTTTTTTTATTTCTTTTTCAATATCTTCTTTTGGATTTTCTATCTTTTGTTTAATCATAGGTAAGAAAAACTGATTAACAACTGAATCGTATTCTACAATATTATCAATAAACTTACTGATATAATCTTCAATAACATTCTCTTTGATTGTTAATTTACAATCATTACAATAGTAATAGAAATAAGAATTACCATTTTTCTTAGTTGTTGCCTTACCACCTAAAATTCTTCCGCACTTCGGACATTTCAATTTTTGTAAGAATAGATAAGTAAGTGTTCTCTGATAACTCCTAGAATTTTTCTTCTTTTGTACTTGGCATTCCTCCCATAATTCTTTACTGATTATGGGCTCCACTACATTTTCATAATAAGTAGGTTTCTTAGTTTTCTTTCCATGAACGAAATCACCTTTATAAATTTCATTTTGTAAAATACCAACAATAGTAGAATCACGCCAATTAGTTTTATCTAACACTCTTTCATCATTTAAGATATTACTTATTTTCTTATAAGATAATCCACTATGATACATTTCAAATATCCGAATAACTACATCTTTAGTAGTTAAATCTGGTACTAAAGTTTTATTCTCTCTTTTATACCCCAGCGGACTTTGATGTGGAATATGACCTGCCTTAATTGCACCAGCTAAACCTATTTTAGTTCTCTCTGAAGTTCTTTCAATTTCTTGTTGACTAACTGAAGTAAGTATTCTTGATATCATCTTGCCATTTGCATTAGTAGTGTTGATATCATCATTAGCACAATCTAGAAAAGCATCATTTTCTTCTAGGAATGTTAAAATCTTCTCCCAATCTGCAACTGAACGAGTTAATCTATCTAATTTTAATACAACAATCGTATTACATTTCTTATCTTTAATATCTTGTAATAATTCATCAAATGCAGGGCGTTTATTACCTGTTTTAGCACTAATTCCAGCATCTTCATATACTTTATATATTTCATAACCTTTGAACTCACACATAGCCCTTAAACGCTTTTCTTGTTCTGGTAAACTAAAACCCTCTCTAGCTTGATCTTCTGTACTTACTCTTACGGAACACATATACCGTATTATTTTAAAACACTAGATATAATCAATTTTGAATATAAAATAAATACCAATATTACTATTGGTACACAAATAAATCAAGAAAAAGTCCATATTGATAGATTAAATATAACTCTATCATTAGGACTTTAACATAGCATATTTCAAATTAAAATAATAATTGTTGAATAATAAAAATAGTTTTCGAATTTAATGAAAGCTATTTTTCTACTATATTAAATCAATATATTCCTTACTTCTTTAATAACTTTTTTTGAGTTTCTAATGGAAAGAAACAACTATTTTTACCAATTCCATAATAAGAATTAACCAAACTATCTGCACCATCTTGATAATTCATTCGTTGTCTTTTTACACCTAATAAAGCGTCTAATTCTTCATCAGTATAACTATCATAACATACACTAACTAAATTATCTAATAAAGACACATCTCCAATTGATAACACTTCTCTTAATTTTTTTATTTTCTCAAACATATCAGGATCTAAATCATGCATCAGCATTCCTTTTTGAATTACAAGTACTTCAGATTTATCATCTCCAGCTTTTAGAGGAAATTCATTTCTAAATGAAATTAGAGTGTCCCATTCTGTTTCTGATAAAAATAAATGAAGTTTATCTTCGTTTCCTTTACCAGAAGAGAAGACTCCCATATATTTTCTATATTCATGTTTATATCTTTTTGGATCATATTCACCATTTGATATAACATGTTTAATAAATCCATTCATATCATCCCACGGCATTATGTCAATAGTTTCCTTGTAATTTCCAGAAAAAATTTCAAGTCCAAATGTTCTACCATTTCTTAAAATTTTTAAAGTTATATTCCCTTTACCAACAGCATCACAATTTATTAAAGGATGGCAAAGGCATGATACACCAAATTCAGTATCCACAGAACAGTCGAGTAAAAATTCTCCAGATAATTTTATATTATTTGGATTTTTAACTTGAAATGCAATTTTGCTAAACCATTTTCCAAATAAAGCAAATGGAGCATTTTTACACTCAGGATCAACAAATCCTGACATTTTAGATATATCAAAATTTGCTTCTAATACATTATTATTATAGTTTGCTA
Source organism: uncultured Bacillota bacterium (assembly GCA_947650795.1). Classification (GTDB taxonomy): domain Bacteria; phylum Bacillota_I; class Bacilli_A; order RF39; family UBA660; genus MGBC139354. The sequence continues at coordinate 6,079 of CANSWR010000058.1, forward strand.
AGATTATAACTTTGCCATTATTAAAATGTAATTCTCCAACTTCATTCATAGCTCTATCAAATATTTTTATTTTTGAAAATTCATCTATATCATTTACATTTCCTAAAGTAAGACCAAAAGTATTTAAAAATATTCTAGCAGCACATGTATTTTGCACAAGAGTCAAATATTTTTCATCCATTTTACATAACCTCCCACTTAATGAGATATTATAACATATTTTTGCCTATTCACATATATATTTAATAGAAAAAATTAAATACACTAGTCAATATGCTTAATAACATATAAGAATCAGTTAAAAAATTACTAGCGTTTACAATAGGTTATAAAGTTTTAAAGCAACATTTCTTACAACAAAATATTAGACATTTTATCCTTATTGACTATAGAAATCTGCGTGATACAATATAGTAGAATATGAAAGAATTGTATCTATTGGCACTATTTTTATTATAAAGTAGTGCTTTTTTTCATATTCAGATTCCTACATCTTCATCTATAATTTTCTTCAAAACTATGGACAAACTTATGGCCATAAAATCAGTCAAATTTCTAAAAATTATGGTCGGAATTTTAGAAAAATCACATTGAAAAAGTGTGTACGATTGTTAAACATATTTTGGGAAGCCTTTATTTATAAGGGTTTTAGAAAAAGACAAAGTTAACGATTGTAAAACAAATATTAAAAATGTAAACACTTGTGTTTTCTCTTATACCTTATGAAATAAGGGAAAACTAGCCACTGGCTAGTTGTTTGTAAACAGGTTTATCCTGCTTTTATTTTGTTGTGATTATTTTTGAAAAAATGTGTTTTTAATGGCCATAACTTTGGTCATAAGTATGACTATTATTTTTCATATTTTTACGATTTTGATAGCTATGATTTAGTTATCTTTTTTTGCTTTGTAGGGCTGTATAAAATAAACAAGCGCGTTATAATTTTTTTAAGATTATTTGAAGAGAGTTGGTGCGTAACTATGAGATGAATTGTTTAAGAATTTAAAGGGGGAATATAAATGCCAGAAAGAAGTGATAAA
>CANSWR010000059.1 GCA_947650795.1 uncultured Bacillota bacterium
TAATAGAATATAATAGATTTGTTTAAAAACTTAGAGTAAAAAACCTAAACTCAAAGTACAAAAACATTGACTTTTAGTATAAAATGTGATACTATTATAATATTTTAAGGGGGAATATTAAATGACAAAACAAGAAATGCTTAGTTTATTAGGATTAAATCCAAATTATACAGAGTTAGAATTGAAGAAAGCATATAGAAAAGCTGCTAAAGAAAATCATCCTGATTTACATCCTGGAGATAAGGAAAAAGAGAAACGTTTCAAAGATATTAATAATGCTTATGAAGAACTAATGAAGAAATTTGGTGGGAAGAAGAAGCAAAGTTCGTCAACTTTTGATATAAATATTTTAAAACAAGATTTAGTCAGTAAAATTAATGCTTATTTTGTTAATTTGGAAGATTACTTAAATCAGTCAGATTTCAAAAAAATAATTGAGGATTTAACAGAAGATAAAGATAATACAATTTTATCTATAAATAGAGCTTTTAAAGCTTCTACTGCTCAACAACTTTGTGATAATTTTTTAGGAACTTATAAATTTAAGTTAAAACAATTTAAGGAAGGTTATTATAAGGATAATTATATTGAAGCTGATGAAGTGACAGAAAATGTTGACTTTAGTACAAGTTTAAGAATTTTCTTTGATAAATTAGTTAATATTAAGAATAAATATAGTAGAGAAGGACAATATATTGATAGAATTAAAGAAGTAGTGAGTTTATATCTTAATGATATAAGATATAAAACTATTAAAAATCAAATAAATGCAAGGTTAAAACAGGCTTTAGTAAGCGCTAAGAATAGAAAATATCAAAATTTAGATTCACTTATAACTAATTTAATTGCTGATGTTGAGCTAATTATTAGCAAATATGAAGTATTTAGTAAAAAAGTAAATGGTATTTTTGAAGAATTAAAAGGTTTATATGGAGCTGACATATTAGAAGTTATAGAAGAGTCTAGATATAATGAAGATTTTAAAGAAAATTTAAAAAAGATTCGTGGAATATCTGAGGCAGAAATTTCGATGGTTTTAAACATTCTGTTAGGTTCTCAAAATTCAAAATATGCTAGTGATGATGTTTTATTAAAATTGGAAAAATTAATTAAAAATAAGAAAAATGTTAAACAAAATGGAGCAGTTATTAATGAAATTAACAAGAAGATTTTTCTAGCGTTTTCTAGTACTCTTTTAGGCAAAAGTGCTGAAGAACAACAAGCTATAATTTCTACTTATAACAGATATTTAGAATTTTACGAGTTAGCTTTAAAAGGTGATATATCTTTAGATGAGTTTAAAAAATTGGAATGGCTAACTTTTACAGATACTGAAAAAGATAATAAATTGTTTTATAGTTTAGGTAATGTTAATAAAGATCAAAATGATATAAATAATAATCTAAACAGAATTTATGTAAAGAAATCTAATGGAATTAATAAATCTATTCCTTATTCAAAGTTTTGTTTTTTAATGGATTTTAATGAGGAATTATATATGATGAGTGTAACTCCTGATGGTGGAGTGGCAAGCTCCAAGGTAACTAAAGAAGAATTATCAGAAAATTATGTAACTTATGATGAATTTATGAAAGATATGAGATTTGATGGTAGAGTGTCTAGTTACTGGCTTAAACCATATGTAGTATTTTATGTTAATTCAAGCAATGAATATGGAATAGTATTTAATAATGATGAGATTTTTATTGATAGTCTGTTTGAATATAAACAAAGATATTATACTCCAGAATTTCCTCAATATATATTGCCGTTTGAAGATAAAGCTTTATTAAAAAAAGCTATTTTGGAAATGTTTACTAGAAAGATAAGAGAGTTTGCAAGTCGAAACAGATTTGATTATAATAAAAACAACGTATATAAAACTTTTACAGATTCAATAGCTGAAATAGAAAAAAACATAAATAATATAGATTCAATACCTGAAATAAAAAACTTTGAAAAAATAAAAAACCACAAACTTAAAATATAAATTATAAAATGACAATTTGGAAGAGTATAGATTGATTTCTATACTTTTTGTTTGCTCTAAAAATATGTACGAATTGATAATAATGGATTAGGTTTTCAGAAAATGGTGAGATACAAATAATATATTTTATAGTATTTGTTAATAAAAAAATATTGTTATAGTAGATGATATTTGCTTAGTATAAATAAATATATTATATTACACGAGAGGAGGTAAAATGAAAGAGGAGAGAACTGAGAAAATTTACGTTAGGAAAGGCGGAAAATATGAAATTAGATATCACTATGGATATAAAGATGATGGAACACCTAATTATAAGTCAGTTTATGGTGGTAGTGAGAGGGAAGTTGTTGATAATTATAATCAAGTTATAAATGATTTAATGGAGAAAAGCGATTTACTTATATATGATAAAACTTATATTGGTTATGATATAAATTCTTGGTTAAATAATGCAAAAATAAAAAATAAGAAATCTACTTACTCTAATTATCAATATATTATTAAAGCTAGGATTATTCCAAAATTTGCTAGGATCAAGAAAAAATCTATTTCATTAGAATTTATTAATAAATTCACATCAGAGTTATTAAGCGAAGGTTTAATGGAAAAAACAGTTAAGGATATTTTAATTATATTGCAACAAATTTTAAAGTATGGTGACATTAATATCAAAATTCCTATGCCCAAAATACCTAAAAATGAAATTTTAATTTTCAAAAAAGATGAGCAGACTAAACTTGAAGAAGAGCTACTTAAAAATTTGAATGAAAAGACTTTTGGAATTTATTTTTGTCTTTATACAGGTTTAAGAATAGGGGAGCTTTGTGCATTGCAGTGGAAAAATATTGATTTGAAAAATAAAAAAATAAAAGTTAAAAAAACATTAATAAGAATCAAGAATTTAGATGAAAATTCAAGAAAGAAAACAATAATTATAATTGATGAACCAAAGTCATTATCATCAATAAGAGAAATTCCAATTCCAGATTTTTTAATTCCTTTAATGAATAGATTATCTAAGAATATTACGTCTGACACATTTTTAGTTTCTGGAACTGAAAATTTTATTGAAACTAGAACATATTTTAATAAATATAAAAAAATACTTAATAAGCTTGATTTGGGAGTTTATAATTTTCATGCTTTAAGGCATACCTTTGCAACTAGATGTGTAGAAAGTGGATGTGATCCAAAGACTTTGAGTGAAATACTAGGACATTCAAGTGTAAAAATAACTTTGGAAAGATATGTTCATCCTAATTATGAAAATAAGGTAATAATGATGAATCAATTAAAACCTTTATATATGTGAAGACCACTGATAGATTCTATTCTATCAGTGGTCTTTTTGTATTTTAAATTTAAGCGTTATTTATATATTTAATTTTTTCCTAAAGTATTAAACTTTGAGATTTCTTTATTTAAAAAGTGTTTTTATAATAGCATTTTTTTAAAGCGTTTTCAATATTTATACAAAATGTTTTGGAAAAGATTGTCATTAAATAGTTATTTTATAGTAAAAAAGTTATTTTTCTTTAAGTTTAATACTTTAGGAGATTGGAGAGGAGTGCGAAACTTGAAATTTAATGATTTATTTATTGATTCAGGGTTACCAAAACCATTAAAAAAAGAAGAGTTATATGACTGTTTTGAAAAAATGAAACAAGGGGATATGACAGCAAGAGAAAAAATTATTAATCATAATATTCGACTTGTTATAGGTGAAGTAGTAAAAAAATATTCCAATACTCCTTATGACTTAAATGAATTGATTTCTATAGGATTAATAGGTTTAGTGAAAAGTGTTGATACATTTGATACATCTAAAAATTTACAATTTGCTACTTATTCTTCAAGATGTATTATTAATGAAATTTTGATGTTTATGAGGAAAGGCAAAAAATATGTTAATGATGTTAGTTTAGAATTGCCAGTTGGGAAAGATAGAGATGGAAATGACTTAAGGATTGAAGATACTATATGTGATAATAGTTCTGATTTTGTTTCAAAATATGAAGAAAATGAAATACATACGATTATAAGAAAAGTTGTAAATGAATTACCAGAGAAAGATAAAAATATTATAATAAAGCATTTTGGATTTATAGATGATAATCCAATGACTCAAAGAGAAATTGCAGATGAGTTAGGATTATCACAATCTTATGTATCAAGAATTATTAAAAGGATATTAAAAAATATAAGTGTTCAATTAGATATGTTAGGAGTAACAGAATTGTCACTTAAACAAGAAAATATAAGTGACGAAGAATCAAGAGAAGGAGTGCAAGAAATGCCAAAGAAATTACAAACAATATATGAATATTTTAATAAATATACAAGAGATCAGGTTGATGAAATGTTATCTAAATTAACTGAAGAGGAGAAAATATTAGTTACTTTAAGGTATGGTAGTGATTTAGATAATCCAGTAACTAGTAAAGAATGGAGTAAAGAAAATCGTCAGCAGTTTTATGGTAGTTTAATTCCTAAAATGAAAAGATTATTAGCTAATCAAAATAAAGTAAAAGCTGTTTCTTTACAAGAAAAGGATTTTATTAGGCAGGAACAATCAAAAACAAGTAATCAAATTCAAACTGAACAATATAATTATACAAAAAATATTTCAAAGTCATTAATAAAAGAAAATCATGAAACATTAGTAATGGAGAAAAGAGACTATATAAGAATAATGGATTTACTAAAAACAGCAGATTTTGGTCAAATGTTAAATATTTTAACGCCTAAAGAAGCAATAATAGTTTGTTTAAGATTTGGATATGTAGATGGTAAATATTTTTCATCAGATTCAATAGCTGAATTTTTAGGTATAGAGTTAGATGAAGTAATAGAAAGTGCAACGAAAGCTTTGTTGTTATATAAAAATTCTATAAATGAGTTTATAGATAAAGCAGTAGAATATACATTAAATAATCAAGAAATTAATAGTCTTAATAAAAGAAAAAATGCTTAGAATATCAAATTTGGTATTCTTTTATTTTAAAAAAACTATATAAAAAAATGTTTAAATATAAAGACTTAATAAATTTATTTCTTGACTATTTATTTCATTGGAGATACAATGAATATGTGAACAAATACTCACATAAAGGAGGAATTATGCATACTAAAGTGGATATGGGAGAATTATCTTTGTTTTTTAAAGTTTTCAGTGATGAGACAAGATTAAAGATACTAGGAACTTTATTAGATTCTGATAAGTGTGTGTGTGAAATAGCTGATATTATAGGTGTTAGTTCTTCTGCTGTAAGTCATCAATTAAAACTTTTAAGAGCGCTTAATTTGGTTAAAACTAATAAATGTGGGCAAAATGTTACTTATGGGGTGAGTGATGAACATATTAAAATTATTTTAGAATATGGAATAGAACATATAAATGAGAGGTAGTGATTTTATGATATATTTAGATAATGCTGCTACGACTAGAGTAAAAGAAGAAGTTATTGAAGCTATGATGCCTTATTTTTGTGATAAATTTTATAATCCTAGTAGTGTATATAGTCCTTCTAGGGATGTGACTAAAGATATTAACTTGGCTAGAGAAGTTATTGCTAATAGTATAGGAGCATGTGCGAGTGAAATATATTTTACCAGTGGTGGAAGTGAAGCTGATAACTGGGCTATTAAAGGTATAGCACTTTCAAGAAAAGATAAAGGGCGTCATATTATAACTTCTAAAATTGAACATCATGCTGTTTTAGAGACATGTAAGCAGTTAGAAAGTCTTGGTTTTGAAGTTACATATTTGAATGTAGATAGTGAAGGATTAGTTAATTTAGAAGAGTTAGAAAATTCTATAAGAGAAGATACTATTTTAGTAAGTATAATGTTTGCTAATAATGAGATAGGTGTCATTGAACCTATTAAAAAAATAGGAGAAGTTTGTCATAAATATAATGTGCTTTTTCATACTGATGCTGTTCAAGCTTATGGAAATTTAGATATCAATGTGAATGATATGAATATAGATTTACTTAGTACTAGTGCTCATAAATTACATGGCCCTAAGGGGATTGGATTTTTATATATTAAAAAGGGTGTTTTGATAAGTACATTAATTAGTGGTGGCAATCAAGAAAGAGCAAAGCGTGCAGGGACTACTAATACTCCTCTTATAATAGGATTTGCTAAGGCAGTAGAGTTAAAACTAAAAAATATGGCAGCTAATAACGAATATGTATTAAATTTAAGAAATCATTTGGTTGATAGAGTAATTAAAGAAATACCTTATGTTAGGATAAATGGTAGTATGGATTATAGGTTGCCTGGAAATATTAATTTTAGTTTTAGATTTATTGAAGGAGAAGGCATGCTTCTTAAATTAGATATGGCTAATATTTGCGCTTCTAGCGGCAGTGCGTGCACAAGTGGTAGTTTAGATCCTTCACATGTATTGTTAGCTATTGGGCTCCCACATGAAATTGCTCACGGTTCTCTTAGAATAAGTTTAAATGAGGAAAATACTTATGAGGAAATTGATTATACTGTAGATATGTTAGTTAAAATCATTAAGGAATTAAGGAATATGTCTCCAATATATGAAGATTTTGTTAAGAAAGAAGGTAATATTAATGTATAGTGATAAAGTAATGGAACATTTTATGAATCCTAGAAATGTTGGAGAGATAGAGAATGCTAGTGGTGTAGGAACTGTAGGTAATGCTAAATGTGGAGATATTATGAGAATATATTTAGATATAGATAGTGAAACTCATATTATTAATGATGTTAAGTTTAAAACTTTTGGATGTGGTGCAGCGATTGCTACTAGCAGTATGGCAACAGAGCTTGTTAAAGGTAAAACTATAGAGGATGCATTAAAGATTACTAATAATGCAGTTATGGAAGCGTTAGATGGACTGCCACCAGTAAAAGTTCATTGTAGTTTGCTTGCAGAAGAAGCTATTCATGCAGCTTTATGGGATTATGCTAAGAAAAATAATATCCAAATAGAGGGGTTAAAACAACCTAAAAGTGATATTAGTGAAGAGGAATAATAATTTCTCTTTTTTCTTGTATAATAGGAAAGTTCTCATCAAATTTCAAAACACTTTTTGGACA
>CANSWR010000060.1 GCA_947650795.1 uncultured Bacillota bacterium
AACTTATAAAGAGATTATTGCTTTTATGGAAAATAAATCATTATCTTATGAAGAAGTACAACAAGAAATTGGAAAAAGAAATTATCAAAAAATATTGTTAGCGATTTTGACAGGTTTAATAACATTTATTATTTTTATAATTGAAATATTCATAATGAAAGAATTATAGTAAAAAGAGATTTTAGGAGGTAGAATATGGAATTTTGGATATTTATGATACTATTTATATTTATTGGTGGAGGCTGTACACTTACTGGTACTTGGTGGAGTAAAAAGAAAAAAGAAAACAATCAAAAAAAATAAGTTATTATTAAAAATTACAATTTATCGGTTAGATTAAACCGAAAAAAAGCTATGATATAATAATAATGTAAGTGATATAATCACACATATGGAGGTGGATGATATGTATTTAACAAAGGTAATTGAGAGATTTGGAGATCCTGAAATGGTAGCACAATCAATAGATGATATATGCAATAAAATGGATAAGGAAGGATATTCATTAGTTACTTATCAATTTTATGCTAATCATGAAAAAATAATTTTGACCTTTAAAAAGAGTTAAGCTAAGTAAACTAAAATGTAACCTATAGAGTGGACTCTGAAAAAAAGAGAGAGCTACTTTTATAGGTTTTTTATTATGTCTTGATGTATAATATAAGAAAGTTGGTGGTATTATGTCAAAAATATTATTTACAGATTTACAAATAAAAAAATTAAGTAAGAATAAATGGATAAAAAAGATAAGTAATAAAGCAATTACTTATACAGATGAATTTAAAATTAAACTAGTAAAGGAAACTGAAAACTATAAAAAATTTCCAAGAGATGTGTTTAAGGAATGTGGAATTGATCCAGATATTGTTGGTAAAAAACGAATAGAAATAGCTGCATACCATTGGAGAAAAAAGTATAAAGATACAGGAGAAATTAGAGATACAAAAAAAGGAAATTCTGGAAGGAGGCTAGAACACGAGTTATCTAATGAGGAAAAATTGAAACGAGCAGAAGCGAAGATTAAATTACTTGAAGCAGAAAATGAATTGTTAAAAAAAAACGAATTGATAGAAATGGGACTTTTAACCGATATCAAATCAATATCAAATTTGAAGTAATTAAATATGTTATAGATAAGTATAAATTAAAAAATATGACTTCATATTTATGTGCTTGTATAGGAGTATCAAAGTCTGGTTATTATAATTATTTAAATAACGAAAATAGAAGAATTGGAAGAGATAAAAAAGACCAAGAAGATTTTGAAATGATATTAAAGGCTTACAGGTTTAAAAAAAGAAAAAAAGGATCAAGACAAATAAAAATGGTTTTAGATAACGAGTTTGAGATTCATTTTAATCTTAAAAAAATAAGAAGATTAATGAAAAAATATGGATTAAAGTGCCCAATTAGACAAGCAAATCCATACAGAAGAATGATGAAAGCTACCAAAGAACATACAACTTGTGAAAACATTGTTAATCGTGTATTTAAAACTGGTATTCCATATAATGTTTTACTAACAGATATTACTTATTTATTTTATGGTAACAATAAGAAATGTTATTTATCAACTATTAAAGATGCGGAAACAAATGAAATTATAGCTTATTATATCAGTGAAAATATGACATTAGATATTTCGTTAGAAACTGTTAAGCAGCTTCATAGAAAAAGGAAAATTATTCTATCTGAAACAGTTAAATTACATTCTGATCAAGGAGTACATTATACAAGTCCAAAATTTCATGAATTATTAAAGAAATATAATATTCAACAATCTATGTCTAGAAGAGGTAATTGTTGGGATAATGCACCTCAAAAATCATATTTTGGACATATGAAAGACGAATTAAATTTAGATACCTGTTTTACCTTTAGAGATGTATGTAATGAAATAAAAGATTATATTGAATATTACAATAATTTTAGATATCAATGGAATCTAAAAAAGATGACTCCTGTTCAATACAGAAATCATCTTCTATCTTCCATTGCTTAGACTCTCTTTTTATTTAGTCCTTGACAAGGGGTTCATTTTATACATTATCTGCTCAGTTTTTAATATTAAATCGATATGGATTGTTAGTAGGTAAGTTTATAACTGAAATGGAAAACATTATTTACCATGTTGCAGCTAATAACATTAATAAAGACTTATTGTATGATTTATTGAGTGCTTTCATTGAAGGAGAATATGAATCAGAAGAAATAAAGCTAAAGATTTATGAAGCAATATCAGCGAATATCTGTGAAACAAATTCATCTGATAATTTAGTTGAAGTATAGAATAATGATGATATAATTGTAGTAGTAAACGAATGTTGAAAAATTTCTCATTTAGGAAATACTGATAGTACTAATAGTACTTATAATACTATAAATACGAATGTTACTTTGACCTGTATTTCAAGAAATAACAATAGTATTATAAATGTCATAATTAAGGATAATATGAGATTGCACTGAGCTTGTGGTTCGGGTAAGAAATATAAGAATTGTTGTGGAAGATAGGTTATATTTTAATTCTTGAAGTGTAGTTGTATTTTCTTAAAGGTAAAATTATAATTTGATGACAAGATTATATTTATCATTTTATAGAGTTGGTAATGAAGTGGAAGAATTAATTAAGTGGTTTTGACTATTATTTAAATTACTGATTGTTTATACGTAAGATTTAGTGCAGGTATTTATGTTTGGATAATGATTTACATGGTATTCATTTAGCTGATAACATTGATGCAGATCCTTATGGATATGGTAAAGTTATTTGGAATGGTGTTGGGTTAATTGAGAATATACCTATACCATATTATGATACTCTATATCATTCAGGATCTCATTTAATGTACAGTGTTATTAAGTATTTACAGGAAAATAATTTACCATATAAAACTTTGAAAGATGGAAAGTAATTATTGAAATTATTAATATTATTAGTTTAGAAAAATAATAAAAAAGTTATAAATAAGAACATCAATTTGGTTATTTGATGTTTTTTGTTAAAAAAATATGCTTGATTAAACTACCGTTAGCGGTATAATGTTGTTTGGAGGGAAGCTTTATGGAATTTATAACTACTAAAGAGGCATCAAAAAAATGGAATATTAGTGAAAGAAGAATAAGACAGTTATTAAATGATGGTAGAATAGAAGGTGCTGTTAAAAATGGAAATAGTTGGAATATTCCACTTGATGCTTTAAAGCCTGTAGATAGAAGAATTATTAAATCAAATGTTTTAGATTTTATTATTGATTTAGAGGAAAGTTATTTTGATGAAGTTGATAAGTTGAAGAGAGAACTGGATAGTAAGAGACCAATAGCTCAAAAAACTTTGAAATCGTTAGAAGAGTCTATTAATCTTGAATGGACTTATAATAGTAATGGTATAGACGGAAATACTTTGACACTTAGAGAAACACAAGTAGTATTGGAAGGAATTACAGTAGGAGGAAAATCAGTAAAGGAGCATATAGAAGCTATTAATCATGAAAAAGCAATTTTATATTTAAAAGATTTAGTAAATGAAAATAATCCAATTACAGAGTGGAATATTAAAAGTATACATCAATTAGTTTTGAATGATATTGATGATAAAAATGCAGGAAGATACAGGAGAGAGAATGTTACTATAAAAGGAGCAGTTCATATACCACCTGATTATTTAAAAGTATCAGAATTAATGGAAAAATTAGTTTTAAATTATAAATTTTGGGATAAATATCATCCTGTTGTACAAGCTGCTTTATTACATGGAGAATTAGTAAAAATATTTCCATTTATAGATGGAAATGGAAGGACATCAAGATTACTTATGAATTTAGATTTGATGAATAAAGGATATCCTCCAGTTATAATAAAAAAAGATAATAGATTAGAATATTATAATGCCTTAGATAAAGCTCATATATTTGGAAATTATACAGATTTTATTAAATTAATAGTGAAATTAGAAGTTGAAGTATTGAACAGATATTTAAATTTATTGTAATTTTAATAAATATTTTATGATTTTGTTAAGTTTGTTAAATTAAATATATTCAAAAATAAATAATTAAATCTATGATAAATTATATAAGTATGATAAACTATTATTAGTTTTCATGTTAATATTTAGTTAAAATATTTATGAAGACATGTTTTAGGAGATGATTAATATTAAAATTATATTAGGTTCTAAAAATAATTCAAAGAAGGAAGCTATTCAATTAGCTTTTAATCAATTAAATATAACAGACTTAAGTATTACAATGTTAGATGTTGATTCTCACGTTAGTTCTAAACCTATAAATGATGAAACTTTAGTTGGTGCACATAATAGAAATAAAGAATTATTTGAATATTGTAAAAATAATAATATTGATTTTGATTTGTTAATTAGTATTGAAGGTGGATATGAGCAAATCCAATCTTATTATTTTATAGTTACTTATGCTTCTGTCATGGATTCTTATGGTAACGAATATTTTGGAAAATCCCAAGGATTACAAATAACTAAAGCTATGTTTGATTGGATAAAAGAGGGAAAATCTTTGAATAAAGTAATTGAAGCAATTTTAAATTCTAAAGATAATAAAAAATTAAATGGTATCAGTGGTTATTTAACTAATGGTTATTACTATAGAAGTAATTTTGATTCAACAGCTGTAATTAGTGCTATTCAATTTATGCAAAATACTAGTGAGTATATAGTACTAGAAAACAATTTAAAAAAGAGAGTAAAAAAGTAATTATATTTTAAAGAAGTAAAATTATATTTTGCTTCTTTTTCTTAATTTTGAGGGAAAATTATGAATGATAATATTTTAGAAAAAGTAGAAATATATTTGAAAGAAAATTTTAAAGAATTATATGTTACGAAACGTGAAAAATTTATAGGTTGTAAGTTTGAAAGAAAAAATAAGTATTATATCTTTTATATTTTTATTGTGTATGAAAATATATATTTATGTAAAAGAAAAAATGTAAATCATTATTTAATAGATAGGGTTAATATTACTAATTTTACTTTAGAAAATATTTTGAATAAAGTTAAAGATATTTTACAAGAAAGTATTAAAAATAAACCTAATAATATTATTAAATCAGTGAGGAAAACTAAGAAAATTAAGATTATTAATGAAGAGTTAGACAAATATAAAATGTTGTATGAAAAATTAATGCTTTATGAGTTAATTATAAGCGCGGATGTTTATCAATATTTTATTAATTATAATATTGTTTCAGTTATAAAATTTTTATATTATGATATAGAAGGAGATAAATGTATGCCTTCTTTAGTAAAAGAGAAATCTTTTAAATTAAGAAGCTTTTTATTGTCTGAAAATAAACTTTTCTTTTTGAATAATTATCAGCTTTTATTAAAAAGCAGATTTAAAATTTATTTTACAGAAGAAGATTATGAAAAATATATAGATTTTGGTATGTGTGTTGGAAATTTAACAATGAATTTAATTAGTTCATTAACAGATACAAGAAATGTAGAAATTTTTAATGAATATATGAATTTATCTTCAAAAAATAATTATACTTTAAGAGATTTATCAAAAAAATATAATGTGACTCATGGAAGAATTAGAGATATTATAGATAATATTTTAAAAAAATTAAAGTTTTATAAAGGTGAATATGTAATTTTAATTCAAGAGTTAGATCTTAGTGAAATTTTAAATTATTTTATTATTGGTATACTTGGAGTTTATAATAAAAATTTTTTAAAGGTAATACTTAAAATTTTGAATTTGGATATATATGATAATTTAATTTTTTGGGCTAAAGTTTTTAGAAAGTATTTAATTTCAAATTATGATATTGGTATTAACGATGAAAGAGAAAGTAAAATTTATGAATTAATAGAATTTCCATTAGATTTTTATAGAAATGATAAAAAGCTTTTTCAATCTTTTACACCTTCTAGAAGTGTTGATTCTTTTTCTTCTTTTTCTGGTAAAATTAATTTAAAAAAATCTAAAAAAACTGTAGAATTTGAGTCTTTTACTGAAAGGAAGATACTTAGTATGTTTGATAATTGTAATTTTGTAAAAGAAATAAAAACTCAATCGGTAGTTATTCCTTTTTCAAGTAGAGGAGTTATATGTAAATATTATCCTGATATACAAATATTAACTAATGATAATAGAATTATAATTGTAGAAGTTAAACCATTGTTACATATGATGTCTAAAGATAGTATTTTTAAATATAATTTACTTAAAGAGTACGCATTTATGTATGGATTTGGATATATATTTATGGATGATAGATATCATACTTTTGATAAAATGTTGAAAAGAGATGTTTCAAATGATATAAGAGATAATTTTATTTTATATTTAAGAGAAAAAAGATATTTAGATTATAAAGGATATAGAGAATATATAAAAACTAATAATGTTAATTCTATAGATATAGTAAATATTGTTGTTAATAATCAAGATAAGATAACTTTTACTTCAAGGCCTTTTAAGTTTAGATGTAGAGAAATAAAAAATGAAAATAAATAAAAGAGGCAATTGCCTCTTATTTAACTTGTAATTTTTAATTCATCACCAATCTGCTCAATAACTGGTGTTTCGTAGAATTTTTCAATAGGAACTCCTAGTACTTTACTTATTTTGTATAAATTATATACACTAATTCCTTGACTTGAATTAGCACTTTCTAATGAACCAATTAAAGGAGTAGAAACACCAACTTTTTTTGCTAGTAGTGCTTGAGTCATTTTTTCTTTACCAGTATTTTTAATATTATAAATTTCTCTATAAAATTTAATGTTCCTTCCTATCATTTGATTAAGTCTTTCTTGTTCATTTGTTTCTTTTTTCATAAATTCCTCCAAAATATAATATTTACT
>CANSWR010000061.1 GCA_947650795.1 uncultured Bacillota bacterium
AAAGTATATTTGGAATAAAGAATTATTTTAAAATACCAAATAATGAAGTAAGAGAAGATTTTATAAGAATTTTTAAATGAAAGATTACTTAGTGTAAGTTATCATGCTAATTATGAGAGTTTCTATCTTGGATATAGTTTAGGATTGTTTTATCTAATAATGAAAGTGATATGGAGAGATTAGCTAAAGATGGAGTTAGTCAGATAGAAGAGAAAGAATATTATAAAGAACTAGTGTTAGATGGAGTAAAAGATATAAAGAAAATAGTGATAGTATTTTGTGGTAAGAAAGCAATTGTGAGGTAATGCTTTCTTTTTATTGACATTAAAAATTTTCTTAGTTACACTTAGAATAGTGGAGGATTTATGAAAGAGATGTTAAAGTTACTTGGTAAATATAAGTGGAAAGTTTTGCTTGTTTTGTTTTTGTTAGTAATACAAGCTTTTATGGATTTATCTTTGCCTGGATATACTAGTAAAATAGTTGATGTTGGAATTGCACAGTATGGTATAGAGAATAATGTTCCTGTAAAAATTAGAGTAAGTGAATATAATAAAATTAGTGAGCTAATTGAAGATAAAGAAATTCTTGATAAAAGTTATAAGTGTAGTAATGAAGTATGTGATTTAACTCATTATAGTGAAGAGTTATCTAATATGCTTATAAAACCAGAATTAATTTTGTTAGATGAAGATTATGATAAATTTATAGGAAATGAAAGTTTAGTTAATGGTAAATTAATTGATTATGTTAAAAAAGAGTATGAAGCGTTAGGTATAGATATAAATGATTATTCTTTTAAGTATATAATTAATACTGGAATTAAAATGCTTATTTTTGCATGTTTAGTTATGTTTTTAACGTTTTTAAGTGTTTATTTATCTAGTAAAGTTATGGCTAATTTTGAAAGAGATTTAAGAGTTCTTATGATTAGTAAAGTTCTTTCTTTTGAAAGTGAAGAGATAAATAAGTTTTCAAGTGCTTCATTAATAACTAGATGTACTAATGATGTAATGCAGGTGAGTATGTTAGTTATGGTGTTTTTAAGAATTATTGTATACGCACCGATTCTTGGTATGGGGGCATTAGTTAAAGTTAATACAAGTGGTGTTTCATATTTAGTAGCTGTGCCTATTATTTTGATATTGATAGTTATGATTATATTATTTATAGTAGTAGTTCCTAAAATGAAAATTTTTCAAGATATGCTTGATAAGTTAACTGTTGTTTCAAGGGAGATATTAAATGGTATTCCTGTTATAAGAGCTTTTACAAATGAGAAAAGAGAAGAAGAAAGATTTGAAGTAGAAAATAATAATATATCAAATTTAACATTATTTATTGATAGAAGTGTAGCATTTTTGAATCCATCTTTAACATTTATTATAAATAGTGTTAGTATTTTAATAGTATGGGTTTGTTCTTCAAAAATAGATACAGGTGTCATGGGTGTAGGGGAAATGATTGCTATTAGTACTTATGTTATACAAATAAGTATGGCGTTTCTTATGATTAGTATGGTTGCTATGATGATTCCTCGTTCTTTAGTTTCTATAAAAAGATTAAGTGAAGTGATTAATACTAAGGTAAGTGTGCTTGATAATGATGAATCAAAATCTTTAAATGGGATTGATAATATAGAGTTTAGAAATGTTAGTTTTAGATATCCTAATCAATCAGGAAATATATTAGAAAATATAAGTTTTAGTGTTAGTAAGGGAGAGAGTATAGGAATTATAGGTAGTACTGGAAGTGGTAAAACTAGTTTAGTTAATTTAATACCTAGATTTTATGATACTACTAGTGGGAATGTATTTATAAATAATATAGATATAAAAGAATATAAAATAAGTGATTTAAGAGATTCTATAGGTTATGTTCCACAGAAAAGCTTTATTAAAAGTGGTACTATTAAGTCTAATATATGTTTTAATGATAAAGAAGATGAAAGTTTAATTAAAGAAGTGTCTAAAATGAGTATGTCAGAAGAATTTATACTTAATAAAGATAATCAATATGATAGTGTTGTCAGTCAAGGTGGAATGAATTTAAGTGGAGGACAAAAACAAAGGATTTCTATAGCACGTGCTTTTTATAAGAAAAGTAATGTATTAATTTTAGATGATTCTACTAGTGCACTTGACTATAAGACAGATTCTAGTCTTAGAAAAGAGTTAAATAAAATAAAAAAAGATAAGATAATATTTGTTGTAGCACAAAGAGTAAGTTCTATAATGAATTTAGATAAAATTATAGTTATAGATAATGGTAAAATAGTTGGTATAGGTAATGATAGCGAGTTATTAAATACATGTAAAATATATAAAGAAATTAAATGTAGTCAGTTGGGTGGTGAAGAAATTGGAGAATAATACAAGTGCTAATGATTTTAAAGGTACTATAAAAAAGTTAATACATGATTTAAAACCATATAAATTTCAGATTTTTATTATTTCTATATTTTCTATTTTTAGTGTAATATTTACTATAGTTGGGCCTAAAGTATTAGGTAATGCTATTACCGAATTATATGAAGGTGTTATTAAAAAAATAAATGGTACAGGTGGTATAGATTTTAGCAAGCTTTATAAGATATTATTAATTATTTTGGTTTTGTATGTTATTTCTTTTGTGTTTAATTTTTTAAAAGGTTTTATAATGGCTAAGGTAAATCAAAGGTATATTAAAAATTTAAGGACTAAAGTTATTAAGAAAATTTCTAAAATTCCAAGTAGTTATTTTGATAATAGTAAGAGTGGAGAAATACTATCTTTAATAACTAATGATATAGATGTTTTAAATACTAATTTAAGTGCATGTGCTACTGAGATAATATCTTGTATTGTAGCAGTTTTGGGTATATTTATTATGATGGTAAGTATTAATTTCCCTTTAACTATTATTATTCTTTTTATATTACCTATTTCAATTCTAATAAGTGGAATTATTATGAAAAAGAGTGAGCATCATTTTACTAAGAGGCAAGAATTAATGGCTAGTGTTAATAGTGAAGTTGAGGAAATACTTAGTGGACATAATGTGATAAAAGCTTTTAATAGAACGGATAAGACAGAAGAGGAATTTAGTGATATTTGTGAAAATGAAGCTTTGGAGGTTAGAAAGAGTCAGTTTTTAGCTGGGATTATGGAACCTATAATGACTTTTGTTTCTAATATAGGTTATATTGTAATTGCTATTCTTGGTGGAATTAATGTTATTAAAGGGAAGATGAGTGTAGGTGAAATTCAATCTTTTATAACTTATACTAAGAATTTTACAGCTCCAATTAGTGATTTAGCAGGTATTTTAGGTGAAGTGGGTAGGATGATCGCAGCAAGTGAGAGAATATTTACATTTTTAAGTTTAGAAGAAATTGATGATAGTGGATCTAATAAATTAGATAATGTACGTGGAGATGTTGAGTTTAGAAATGTTAGTTTTGGGTATAATAATGAAAGAAAAGTGATTGATAATTTTAGTATATGTGTTAAAAAGGGAATGAAAGTAGCTATTGTTGGTCAGACAGGAAGTGGAAAAACTACTTTAGTTAAGCTGCTTATGAGATTTTATGATGTTAATGAAGGCGAAATTCTTATTGATAATGTTAATATTAGTAATTATTCTAGAAAAGAACTTAGAAAAAATTTTGGAATGGTACTTCAAGATACTTGGTTATTTAGTGGTAGTATAAAAGAGAATCTTAGATATGGTAATTTGAATGCAAGTGATGAAGAAGTAATTATTGCTAGTAAGAAAGCATTAGCTGACGATTTTATTAAAACTTTACCTAATGGATATGATACAGTTATAAATGAGGAGTTAACTAATTTAAGTGGTGGACAAAAACAACTTTTAACTATAGCTAGGGCTATTTTAAGAAATCCTAAGATACTTATTTTAGACGAGGCTACAAGTAGTGTGGATACTAGAACTGAGAGTCTTATTTCTAAAGCTATGGATAATTTAATGGAAGGAAGGACATCTTTTATAATAGCGCATAGACTTTCAACAATTAAAAATGCTGATATGATTATAGTATTAAAAGATGGAAGTATTATAGAAAGTGGTACTCATAAAGAATTGATAGGCAAAAATGGTGTTTATAGTTCTATGTATAATAGTCAGTTTGAGGTAATGTAAATGTATTAATTTTATGTATACTATATAGTTAAGGTTTGATATAATTGTAGTTAGAATAGGAGAGGTTTATGAAAGTATTATGTATTGGGCACTCATGTTATGATATTATTATGCCTGTAGAAAAATATCCAATAGAAAACACAGAGAACAGATTAAAAGAACAAGTTGAATGTCCAGGAGGACCTGCGTTGAATGCGGCAACATTGCTTGGTAAATGGGATGTTGAAACTTATTTAGTGAGTGTGGTCGGAGACGATAGATATGCTGATGAGATTATAAATAGTTTAAATAAAGCTAGTGTAAATACAAAGTTTATAATAAAAAAACAAGGTTCACAAACTACAAAGACATTTGTTATTTTAAATAAAGAGAATGCTTCTAGGACACTTTTTAATGTAAGTGCTGCTTCAGATGAGAGATATGAAATTAATTATGATTTTGAACCAGATATTATTTTGATGGATAGTGAACATTATAATTTATCTGCACAGGCTATTAAAAAATTTCCAAGCGCTATTAGGATAATAGATGCTGGAAAACTTACTGAGCAAACAGCAGCTTTGTGTAAAATATGTGATTATGTTGTTTGTTCACGTGAATTTGCGGAGTTAGCATCTAGGGAAAGAATAGATTATGCTAATCCTAATAGTTTAAAAATTGTTATGAATAAGCTTTCAGAGCAGTTTCCTGGTACTATAATTATAACTCAAGAAGAAAAAGGGTGTTTGTATAAAATTGATGAGAAAATAAAGATGATGAGTGGAATAAAAGTAAATGCTAATGATACTACTGGAGCAGGAGATATATTTCATGGGGCTTTTACTTATGGTATTGCAAATAATTTGCCACTTGAAAAGTGTTTAAAGATTGCTAATATAGCGGCAGGAGTATCAGTAAAAACTGTTGGTTCTTCTATAAGTATTCCAGATGTTGAAGAGGTATATAAAATTTATGAGAAGAATAGATGATCCATTTCAAGCATTTATGCCTAGCGTGGATTTACATGGATTTGACAGTGTTTTGGCAGTTATTAAAGTAAAAGAATTCATAACAGACTGTTTAAAATTAAAAAATTATGATATAATATTAATACATGGTAAGGGTAGTGGAATTTTAAGACGTAGTGTTCATGATTATTTAAAGACGGATAAGCGGGTATTATCATATAAGTTAGATAATTTTAATGATGGCGCCACTATCGTGAGGTTAAAAGGAGAGTAAAATCATGAAAAACAAAAGAGGTTTTACATTAGTTGAATTACTTGCGGTAATAGCTTTGATAGGGGTCTTATTGCTATTGGTAACACCTAATGTAATTAGATTATTTACTGGTGCTAAAAAGTCACTTTTTTATGACGAAGCGTTAAGCTTATACAATAATGCTTATACAACTTATATTTTTAATACAAGTGAAGGCGATTATACTAAGAGATTTTGTAGAGGAAAAGATACAACTACGAAACTTATAGACGTTGAAGAAAAAGAAGGTTTATATTATGATGTTACAGTAAATGCGTATGGAGAAGTTACTAGTTTGAAAGTATCAGATGAAACATTTGGTTTGATCGTTTCTAATTCTAGTGGAATTAAGAAAAAAAGTATTAAACAAAGTGATGTGGGAGATTCATTTGATATTAATTGTAATGGAGGAGTTACTCCACCAGATCCTGGGCCTACTGCATTGACTTGCATTATTACAAATTCTAAACGTTCATGTAATGTATTTGGGTTTTCTTATTCTAATAGTACAAGAACATTATAAATGGAAAAACTGTTTATAGTGTTTTTTTGTTTTAAACAAAGATGTTGGTAAATGTAAAATTTAGTAAAGATTAAAATTTTTGAAAATTGAATATTGTAGCTTTTTTAATAAAATTTTTGGCTTAGTTACGTTCGTTTTTTTCAAAAAAGGGGTATAAAATTAAAAATTAGGTCTTGAAAATTAAAAATTGGCCAGTTTGACTATTTAATATATTGGCGTTAATGTTTGCTTAGGGAGTATTTTAGTACCTATGTGTTTACCTTTTCTTCTTGAAAAAACATGAAGTATACCAACTATGTAAAAACATGATGAAAATATAAGACTAGAGGGAGAAAGGGTTATTGTATGAATAATAAAGACTTTATACACTGTGTGTTAGAGTACATTTGTGCAATTTTAATGCTCATCTTGTTATTAATTATGAGTATTAAAAAAAGACACCATTAATTTGGTGTCTACCATAAAAAATTGGTAGACATTTAGCAATGCTAAATGCTCCCTGAATACATATTAACATAAAATCATTGAAATAACAATAGTGATATATTTTGTATATTAATATTTTAGTGTAAAAATTCAGTAAAGTTTATAATTTTTGAAAATTAAATATTGTAGCTTTTTTAATAAAATTTTCGGCTTAGTTACGTTTATGTTTTTCAAAAAAGGGGTATAAAATTAAAAATTAGCTCTTGAATATTAAAAATTGGTCAGTTTGACTATTTAAAATATTGGTGTTAATGTTTGCTTAGGGAGTATTTTAGTACCTATGTGTTTACCTTTTCTTCTTG
>CANSWR010000062.1 GCA_947650795.1 uncultured Bacillota bacterium
GTGATATTGTGGAAAAGAAAAAAATTTTATTAGTATTTATAATTGCTATTATTTCTTTAATTATTTTGGATAAAATATTTATTATAAATATAGAGTATAAAACTGATACTACACCTACTTCTTCTTATATAGTAGAAATAAATAGATTAACAAAAAATTTGAAACTTCATGAAAATAACTTTTGTGTAGATAAAAATTGTAGTGACGAATTAATTCGTAAAAGTATAAAATTATCAAATGAGGAATACAGATATATAAAGTTAATATTAAAACAAGATTATAATAATTCTTTATTTATGAATGCTATTAGCGCACTTGTGAAAGATCAAAATATTATGTTTTCTTTAGGCGAAAATGGATATGAAGAAAGTGATGATATTAATAAAGATGGTATTGTGACTTATAGAGAATTTGCTAATAATTATTTGTCTATACTTTCTAAATAAAAACAAAAAACCATTTATTTGGTTTTTTTTTCATATAATAATTCTCTTAAGCTTTTATCTTTATTATTTATGTATATTTCTCTTGTTACTAATATTTTCCAAATTTCATTCCAATTTTTAAGTTTTTTTCCTTTCATTTTTTCGAATACAGTTACTTGTTTTAAACGCTTTTTAGAGTAATCACATACTGTGACAAGTCCTATTCCAAACATAATGCCTATTAAAATGTAGGATGTAGAATATTCAATTTTAGTTATTATTTTTATAAATGTTTTTCCAAAAAAATTTCCTAATAATTCTTTTGCGGAAAAGAAGCATAGTATTGATAAAGAACTATCTAAGACTACAGTTTTTAATTTTCCTAATTTACTAGATTGGACATTTTTAAATTCAGTAAAAGCGAGTGTGTTTACAACAAAAATTATAAATTCTAATATTAATACACTCAGTAAACCTGGATATTCATAAGATAGTAATGCTAACATTACAAATGCAAAAAGTTTATCACTAATTGAATCTAATAGACTTCCTAAATAACTTTCTACTTTCCAATGCCTTGATAAGCTTCCATCTATACAATCAGTTAAGAATAAAAAGACTACAAAGAAAACTAGAGGTTCAATTCCATTACAAAAATATATAATTGGCATTAAAACTGACCCAATTACTCTAGTAAATGTTATTATATTTACTAACCAAAATTTTAAACTTTTACTTCCATTTTTCATATTTTGATTATAACAAAAGAAAAAAAGCATGTAAAGAGGATTATTTAAAATGCCTATAGCTTACTCCGTTTTCTAAAGTTACGCCTTTTATTTGTGCTAGTTCACTTACTGTTGTTATTTTATATCCTTTTGCTTTTAGTAATGGAACTACCATCTTTACAGCTTCTAAAGTTGTTTCATAAATATCATGCATTAATATGATGTCTCCATCTTCAGCATGCTCTAAAATGTGATTACAAATTTGTTCACTGTTTCTAGTTAACCAGTCTTCGGTGTCAACATTCCATAATATTATTGGCATGTTTACTTTTAATTTTACATTTGCATTTGCATTTCCATAAGGTGGTCTTAATAATTTAATGCTATCTCCTGTTATTTCATTAAATAGTATGTTTACAGAATTTATTTCTTCTTCTATTTCTGAATCATTTAATTTATTAAGATTTTTATGAGCATATGTGTGACTTCCTATTTCCATTCCATATCCATATAAATTTTTAACTGTAGCTTGATTATATTTCATTCTGTTTCCAAGTTCAAAAAATGTTGCTTTACTATCATAAGCTAATAGTGTTTGAGCAAGTTCTTCTGAATAACTTCCAGGGCCATCATCAAATGTAAAAGCAATTACTTTATCATAAGGCATTTCAGCTACACTTGAGTTTTCACTTTCAAATAAAACGTATACATCATAAGGCAAATTATTAAATAATGATGGATTATAATAAATGTATATTCCTTCTTCTTGTACTTTTATATAAGTGTCTTTAAAGTTGTTCTCTAATACTTTATTGTATATTTCAGAACTATATTTTATTTTAATTTTTCTTAATAATTCTTCTCCTAGAATATTAAAGTCAAATATATCTTTATTACTAAAATTCTTTGTATTAATATTATAATTAAGATCTTTATAACTTACTACATTATTATCAATTACTTTGAAAAACATATTTACAACACTTTTATTTACGTAAACTGTATATTCAATATTTACATTATTTTTATTTTTATAATTTTCTACTAGGTCCGCAACTTCTTTATCTAAGCTTTTTATATTAAACTTTGGATATTTTATATTAGAATTATTTGTCTCATCTTTCAACTCCATGTTTACATATTTACTTGCCTTTTCTGACATTATTTTATTTGCATTTAATATATTTGATGAAATTTTTATGCTAAAAAACAAAATAAGAAAAAGAATTATTCCAGTTATTAAATAAAATATGTATTTCTTAACTTGATTCATACCATAAACACCTCACTCTTTAACTTTTATTATATCACTAATTTGTAATCTTGTGTTTATAAAATTTATGCTTGCGTAAGTTTATTTATTTTAGTACTTATATTATTTTGATATCTTTTTTGATTATATTGACTGATTCAAATTTCTTTATCTTCATTTTTTAATAAGAAAAATTGATTGCATAAACTAAAAAACCTAGGAATAACCTAGATTAATAACGTATGTGGTGCAGGCGAAGGGACTTGAACCCCCATGGATTGCTCCGCTAGATCCTAAGTCTAGTGCGTCTGCCAATTTCGCCACGCCTGCATATAGATGGTGGACCTTGTAGGACTCGAACCTACGACCGCCCGGTTATGAGCCGGATGCTCTAACCAACTGAGCTAAAGGTCCAACGCATTTATAATATTACACTAAAAATCTTAAAAATGCAAGTCTTTTATATGAAATTTATGTTAATTTTTTTCATAATAAAATGCCTATTTAATCACAGGCATCTATTCCGCATTTTCCATCTGAAATACTTAGTTTTATAAGTTCATCATATATATTAAATAATTCATTTTTCTGCTTGTCTGTTAAATAACTATATTTATCTTGATTTTCATTTAAAGATACTGTGCCAACATGGGTTTTAACTATTTTCCCACCTTTTACGCTTATAACCATTGGCATATATATTCTTTTTTCATTAGTATCAAATTCTTTTCCATCTTTATCTTTTATTTTGTAAGTATTTTCTTCTAATACTTCATCTAAAGAATTAAGCAAATCATAGTATCCTTCTTTTTCCTCTTGTGTTTTAACTAATTCTCCATTTATAATTTCCCAAACATTTCTATATTCTGTTAAATCAACATAATATATTTTATTAACATTATTTTTTTCTGCTGCTTCAAACAAAACAGGAATTGCATTTCTACACCAAGGACACCAATTAGCACCTATATATATTACTCCACTTTGTTTTTCGATTATTTCTGAAGCTTCTTTTGGGGATACATAAACTATAGGATTGTCAGATTCAATTTCAAGATTATTATACTTTTGACCATCACTTTCTCTAATGGTATCATTTAAGGATTCATATTCTTCTTTAAATCTTAGTCCATCTGATTTAACATCTTCTCCTTTTAGTAAAAAATAAACAGTTAAACTTATAATTAAAATTATTAATATTATTACTCCTATTATTATATTTCTCTTTTTTTTCATTTTTATCACTTCTCCTATGGTAAAATTCTATATTATTTTTTAATTTTTTTCAATCAACTGTAGGTTGAATTTTAACTTTTATTTTTTTTGCATGCTTCTTTTGCACCTAATGGGATATTATATGTTTTGATTTCATTTAAAATATTCGTTGCTTTAATTTCTAAATATAAATTATCTTCACTAAATGTTTTACATACTTTATTATAATCTTCAACATTAAAATCTATTTCATTTAATATTTCTTCTATTGTTTTTCCTTCTTCAAAAGTTTTACTACATTTATCTATTAGGTTTGTATGATTTGTGTCAAGTTCATATAATTCACAATCTATTTGGGTATAAATATTTTTATCTTCTATTCCACAATAATTAATTTGAGAGATATACATTGATAATTTATTTTCATTATAGGCAATACTACCATATATGTTAAAGTTTGCACATTTACTAGATAGTGTTTTAAGTTTGATATTATCATCTTTAAAAGAATTAAATGCTATTATTAAAATTGTACTTGTTATTAATACAGTAAAACAAAGTAATAATATATGTTTTTTTTCTATTTTTTTTTGATTTTTTATTCCTAATAATTCATTTATGTCATAATTATATTTTTTACTAATGTCTTTTAAAATTTCAATATCTGGAATGTTTTTTTCTGTTTCCCATTTAGAAACTGCTTGAAAAGTTACACCTAAATTATCTGCAAGTTCTTTTTGAGTAAGATTATTTTCTTTTCTTATTTTTTTTATAATACTTGATAAATTATCTTGTTTCATATCTTCACCACTATATATAATTTTATCATAAATAGATTAAAAGAAAAAGACTTCTATTTCAAAGTCTTTTTGTTTGCTTCTTGTTTTTCAGCATATTTAGCTATTATTTCATTTCTAAGAGTTGGATTGTTTACAACTTGATAACTGTATAGATATTCACTACAACCAAGTGTTCCACCATCTTCTAGTTTAAATTCTACTGGAGAAGTAATAATTTTTCTGTACATTACTTGATAGCATTTATCTCCTAATAATATCCAATCAGGACCTGGTGTAACATACTCAACTGTTCCATTTTCGGTTAACCTTACTCTTGCCATTGTTGTATTCACAACATAACCTTCTTCTTGTTCTTCTTCAGCTAGAATTATATCTTCCATCTTTTTATTTGCGCACCCGCTTACACATCCAAGTGTTAATGCTCCTGCTAAACATGTAGCTAATATTTGTTTCTTTGTCATTCTTATTCCTCCTTTTAACAATTATGTTTGTACCATATTATACATCTTTTGTCAATATATCCGACTAAAACTATATATTCATAACTTATTTAATCTAAAAAAGACTTCTATTTCAAAGTCTTTTTGTTTGCTTCTTGTTTTTCAACATATTCTGCTATTAATTTATTTATCAGATTAGAATCTTCTATAACGCTATCTACATATCCTACTGAACCTGATAATATACCGCCTTCAGGTAAGTAATATTCTGCTGTTCCGTCTTCTTTTAAGCATATTGTAGCTTGCATAGTTGTTCTACGAGATACTTGATAGCATTTATTTCCTAATAATACCCAATTAGGACCTGGTGTAACATACTCAACTGTTCCATTTTCGGTTAACCTTACACTTGCCATTGTTACACTAACTATGTATCCTTCTCTAATTTCATCTTCATTAATTAGCATATTTTCTATTTCAGTTCTTTGTGCTTCCACCTTTTTGTTTGCACATCCACTTATACATCCAAGTGTTAATGCTCCCGCTAAACATGTAGCTAATATTTGTTTCTTTGTCATTTTTATCCCCCCTTCTGACAATTATAATTGTACCATATAACCCACTAAAAGTCAACTTATTTATATTAAAATAAACCACAACAATGTGATTTACATTACATTAAGCAGCTTTTACTTCTACTTTTTTCTTTTTATCATAGTATTTTTTATTTAATACTTTAACTTTTACTCCTCTTTCAAGAGTAAATATTTTTCTAACGCCATCAGGCAAATTTCTTTTGTAAGTTTTCATATACTTTCCCTCCAAACTTTTATAATTATATCATAAGACTTTTGATATTTAAAGAAGAACTGTTAAAGTTCTCCTAAATTTTGTAATACGCCTAAAAATGAATTTATTAGAGTTGCTATTAAGAAGATTATAGACAATATTAATCCTATTAATGCTTTGCTTTTTGTTGAACCAGAAGAGTTTAAACCTTTTGATGAAAATATTATACCACATATTGTTACTGGATAACCAAATAAAGGTATAATCCAAGCTAGTATTGAACCTAGTCCAAAACCAAATCCCATATTTGCATTTTTATCTATGCTTTCTATTTGATTGTTATTATTATTCTTTTTCTTTAATAAAGTTCCACATTTAACACACACATCTGCATTCACATCCAATTCATTTCCACAATTAGTACAAAATTTAGCCATTTTTATACACTCTCCTTTATTATTTATCTTCAAGTCTTGATAATAAATCAATCTTGAACATTTCCTTTGCTGCATTTTGTTTACTTATCATAATACCTTTATATGCAGTTAATTCAGATTTATGACCATCCATTAATATATTTCTTGGTTCTAATCCTGTAAGCATTACTACATTTTGTTTTTTATAAACTGTATAACTTAATTTAACTTTACCATAAACTTTTACAAATAATTCATCTGTTGGCAATTGTAATTCGTAATTCTCTGTTTGTTCATGCTTATTTATTGATACAAGTTCTCCTAAAAATTCTCCTCTTCTAAGACTTGGATAGTAATCAAACATAAGCTTTTTATATGCCATCATATTATATTTTTTTAAACTTCTTTCTAATTTTTTGAAGTCATTTTCATCTAAATAATCTAATAAAAATCTCCCTTTCATAATACCTTACCCCCATTAACAGTTACAATTGTACCATAAAAAGTTCTATATGTCAATGGTTTTGTACTTAAAAAATCACGTGCCAAAAAAGACACAAAAAGGGGATGTTGAAAGTTAATGATTAACTTTCACATCTTCTTTTTTTGTTTA
>CANSWR010000063.1 GCA_947650795.1 uncultured Bacillota bacterium
TTTCACGGGGTTTTATACCACTTTTATTTATTGATTAAGTACGGAAGTCGGGAGTCGGTCTAAATAAGACTGATTTTTATTTTCCCATAAACTGTGATATAATAACTTTAAAGAAAGTAGGGAAAATGAAAAAAAGACTAATTATTATAACTATTCTAGGAATTTTACTTATAGCACTTACACCAATAAAAAGTAACATAAAAGATGGAGGCACCACAGTATATAAATCTTTAACTTATAAAATAACTCGTTTAAAAAAACAAGATAAAAATTATAAAAATGGCTATAAAGAAGGAACAATAATAGAAATTTTAGGTAATAAGATTTATGAAAATATTTCTACAGAAGAAGAAACATCAAAAGAGCTTATAATTTATTACACCGAAGACGGAAATTTATATAATCCAACCACATACTGTTGTAAGACAAGCGAAATATATAAAACAATAAAAACAGAGACAAAAAATGCACAAATATTAGACATATCTAATGATAATAAATACATATTAATAAAAGACAAGATAGTCAAACTATACAATAATGAAACAGAAGAATTTACAGAATTAAATTTAGAAAACGATTATGAAATATATATATTTCAAACTACAAAAGAAAATGACTTAATTGGAATAACATATTATAAATACAAAGAATTTCAAAATTACAATGCGTCAGGGTTTTATAATATTAAAACAAAAGAAAAATTATATGATATGGAGTATTCAGTAATAAACTTAATAGATAGTCAAACATTAGAAGCTATTAAAAAAGAAGAAAACAAAAAATACATACTTAGTACTGATAAAGAAATAGTTTTTAAAGAAGAAATAATTGAAAGATAAAAAAATTACTAAAACTAATAAAAATATGTTATACTTACTTTAGAATAATAAAGAGGAGAGTAACTATATGAAAGAATATTTTATCCATCCATATCTTGGTAAAATAGTAGTTGTAATGAAAAACTTTCAACTAACATACTTTAAAGAAAAAGATAAAAAATTAAAATTACTTTCCAAAAAGGATTTTAAAACTATAGATAAATTACTAAAAGGCAGTAAACAAACTATATATTATTCTAAAGCTTTAAATGACATATTAATTGATAATCCCAATTTACAAAATTTTGACAACAATACTACATTCAAATACATGTTAGAATGTATTGAAAACATAATTCCAGTCGAATATAGATCAAATTTTTATAAAAATTTAATGACATTAGAAATAGAAATTGGGATTGAATACGTTCCGTTAAATAACGAAAAACAAGATGAAATAAAAGACTTAGGTGGATATAATATAAGACATAATAAAATAACAATATATAAACATACTTTAGATAACTTAAATGAATATGCACAAACTACAAATAATAAAAATGAAACATTTGGAAGAGAAATAAATCGTATTATGATACACGAATTATTACACATGGCAAGTAGCTTTTTTGAAAAAGAAAAAAACAGAATAGTATGTGGCTTTAGAGATACTCATTCTGAAAACTTGAATGGACTTACAGAAGGATTCACAGAATTATTATCTATGATGTTTGTACCAGGAACTTTGGAAATTAATTCGGGGTATTATCTTCATGCACTATTATCTAAACAACTTTTATTTTTAGTAGGATTTGATACTATGATTAAATCATATTTTGGTTTACATAATTCAAGAGAAATAGAAAAAGAACTTAACAAAATAGAAGAAAATCAAAGTTTTTCAGCAGGATTAATACATAATATTGAAAATAGTTTTAATGTTTTATCTTTAGGAGATACTCCTCAAACATTTTTAGGAAGTGCCCAAAACTTAATGATCTATTATTTTGAGCAAAAAATGCTTAAAGCAATTGAAGAAAAAACTATGACGAAAGAAGAAATAAAAGAATATTTAGTAAATTTTGAGCAATCATTAATAACTCCATATATTCTAAAAATGAACAATAAAAAAGTAGAAAATTACAAAGGAATAGAAAAGAGTTTAGGATTGTTTAACAACACAAAAGAATATATATTATCAATGTTAGAAGAAGTAGAAATAAATACTAATAAATAACTTTACATTTAGCTTTACTATTTGTATAATCAAAATATAGGAGGTAAAAATGAAAGTTGAATTAGCAGGACCTTTAAACTATGATAAATTATCACAATATTTAGAAAGTGAAGGTCGTTCAGAAGAGGAAATAAAAAGGGAAATAGATTATATAAAAGAATTAATAAAAGAAAGGACAGCTAGTTTAGTAGCAACAGCAGGAACTATTTCAAGGTATAAAGGCAATGTATTTGAAAATTTTGAAGAAAAAGAACAATCAACAAAAGATAAAAATTTAAAAACAATACAAAATATTATTGGATTAGGGCATGACTCAATAACAGACCATAAGTATTATATATTCTTAGTTAGTGGAGTTTCTATGCTAATGGAACAAATACTTATTGATGAGAGATTTTCTTCGTTCACTATAAAATCAAGAAGAGAAGTAAATTTTAGTAAAGATGGAATAGTTTTGCCTACATTTAGAGACAAAAATTATAATATTTTAGCGAATAATGCTGACATAAGAGAAGAATATAACAGGCATTCTAATATATTATTTAGAAAATATTCAGAATTTATAGAAAAAGGAATGAAAAATGAAGATGCAAGATTTATTTTACCATATTCACTTAATAGTAATATAGTAATGGGATTTGACACTCATACTCTAAAAGATATAATAATAAAATTTACTAAAACAAAATATAGAAAAATAAAAGAATTAAATGAATTAGGCGAAAAATTATATGAAATAGCACAAGAGAATTTTCCATTCATAATTCCTGAAATTGATAAAGTACAAATTGATGAAAATGATGACATAAAAAGTTTTTTATCAGCATATATAGAACCAGAACAATATAAAATATTAGATTCTCCGAGATTAATAAATCATAGTGATAAAATAGATGATATGATTTTAATCTCTTGTATAATGAGAAATTATCAATACACATTAGAGCATGCAATAAGAGTATATGAAGAAGCGTCAAAAATGGATCCTAATTTTAAAATAAATCTTATGAGAAAAATAGCATTTAAAGGAGACAGAAAAGAATTAGCGCAAGTTAATTTTGAATTTCAAATACCATTATCTTACGCAGTACTTACACATTTGACTAGACATCGTACACATCCTATAATGGTACCTGATTTTACCAATATAGACTTAACTCAATATAAAATTCCACCAAAAATTGAAAAAAACACTAGCTTACTTCAAGAATATAAAAAAATATTTGAATTAAATTTAAAAGAATATTCTAAATTTAAACAATATGGAATCTGTGATGAAGATTTAATATATTTTATAATCGGTGGAAACATGACTAATGCTATGACAAACTTAGATGGAAAAACCCTCGCGCATATTCTAGCTCTTAGAGAATGTGACAAAGCACAGTGGGAAACAAGACAAATGGCATTAGGACTACATAGAGAAATAGATAAATTAGAAGATGCACAAATATTTAGCAAAATTTTAGGACCTACTTGTGTAACACAACATTTTTGTAAAGAAGGAAAAGAAAGTTGTGGAAGAATAAAGACTCTAAAAAAATAGAAGGTAAAGCAATTTATCTTCTTTTATGTTATAATACTCCAAAGGAAGTGAAAAAATGAAAAACAAAGAAGAAATGAAAAAATGGATGATTATAATATTATTTGCAATAATAAGTTTTTATATAATAAATAACTTAGAAATCGTATGGAATGTATTATTATTCTTAATAAAAGTTATGTCACCATTTATTTTAGGTGCTATATTGGCATTCATACTTAATATACCAATGACAAAAATAGAAAAGCAGTTAAATAAAAAAATTAAAAATAAAAAAATATCAAGAATAATATCAATAATCATATCCTTATTAATATTTTTACTAATAATAGGATTTGTAGCATTTCTAATAATTCCAGAAGTTGTAGAAAGCATTGAAAAATTAGTATCTATTATTCCAGAGTTAGTTAATGATACTGAGAACTTTGTCTTAAACTTACTAAAAAATCATGAAAATGTTCAAATAGAAATAAAAGAGATGTTTAAAAATATTAATACAAGTAAATTACTATCAAATTTATTAAATTATATAGTTAATGGTTCACTAAGCTTTATAAGTAGTTTGATTTCTAGTTTAATAACAATATTTACAGGTATTATATTTTCAATATATATGCTTTCTCAAAAAGAATATTTAATAAACTGCTTTCACAAAATTATAACTGCTTTCTTAGATAATAAAAAAAGTAAAAAAGTCCTAGAAATATGTACTCTAGCTAATAAAACTTTTAGTAAATTTATCTCTGGTCAATGTTTAGATGCTGTAATATTAGGAATTATATTATTTATAGTTTTATCAATATTTAGATTTCCATACGCTTTATTAATATCAGTTTTAACATGTATAACAGCATTAATACCAATATTTGGAGCACTAATAGCAATGATGGTAGGAGTAATATTAATAGGGATATCAAGTCCAATAGAAGCATTATTATTTATACTAATCTTCCAAATAGTACAACAGATTGAAGGTAATTTTATATATCCAAGAGTAGTCGGTTCATCAGTTGGACTGTCTCCACTTTGGACACTATTAGCTATAACAGTAGGTGGAAATCTATTTGGTATAGTGGGTATGTTAATTGGCCTTCCAATCGCATCAATACTGTATGCAATATTTAGAAGCTATGTAAATAACAAAATATTAGAAAAAGGAGTGACAGTAAAATGAAACTATATCATATAGATAGAACTAGTCATTTAAAAGAAGGAACAAAAATAGAATTAATAAAAGATTTTTACACAGATATTACAGAAAATGAATATTTTAAAGATGGATTATCTAGTCATGGAATAAGATATTATTTATATGACTGTGTAAACAAAGATTATGAAATAGACGCAATATTTGAATATGAAAGAAGAATTAATTATAAAGATAAACTATCGAGATATCAAGCTCTATTTGCATTTGATCCAGAAAGTGTAGTGGAATTTATAAAAAAATACAATTTAGAAGATAACTTTTACAAAATTTATGAAATGGAAACTAATAATTTTGAAAAACATAACATGAATTTAGTGAGAGGTTGGTCACACTGTATGATATCAAAATATGCAAAGCTTTATTGGAGTGATGGTGAAGATATTGCCAAAGACAGAAAACCTATTTATGAATATTTAGTTCACCTTCCAATAACTTTAGGAAAAGAAGTATCCTTAAAAGAAATAAAAGAATTAATAAATGTAGAAGAAAAAAGTGAAAATTTATAACTTATAAATATCAATTACTAATATAACAATTAAAATAAACATTAGTTATAAAGAAAAGTTCTACCACAAAAACATAAATTCAAAATATAATGTTAGGTAGAATTTTTATTTTGGCATGAAACTTGTCTTTATTTTAATTTTTAAGTATAATATAAATAGAAAGGAATCAATCAATTAGATTAATATTTCTAAAGATTGATTATATGTGATATTAATGAAGCCAATACCCATAGGAATAGAAGATTTTGAAAAAATAATAAAAGAAGATTTTTACTATGTAGATAAAACTAAAGTAATCGAGGACTTACTAAAAAAGAAATCAAATGTAGTATTGTTTACAAGACCTCGTCGTTTTGGAAAAAGTTTATTAATATCTACTTTAGACTATTTTTTTAATATAGAAAACAATGAAGATAATAAAATACTATTTAATGGACTTTACATAAGAGAAAGCGAATACTTTAAATATCAAGGAAAATATCCTGTAATAAGATTAGACTTTAAAGATTTAAAAGGTGATACATATGAGACAATATATAGAAAACT
This sequence comes from uncultured Bacillota bacterium, assembly GCA_947650795.1. Lineage (GTDB taxonomy): Bacteria > Bacillota_I > Bacilli_A > RF39 > UBA660 > MGBC139354. The sequence goes on from CANSWR010000063.1 coordinate 5,864, forward strand.
AGTATTACTAATTAGCCGTATATACAAAGTAAAATCATATGTAAAGGATATAATAGAAGATGAAGATGATTTAAATATATTCGAATCAATAAAAAATGGTGAATGTAGTAAGGAAATATTAGAAACTTCTATAAAGTTTCTTTCAGAATTACTAGAAGAATTCCACCAAGAAAAAGTAATAATATTAATTGATGAATATGACACACCAATTAATGAAGGATATGACAATAAATTTTATGAAGAAATAGTGAATTTAATACAACCAATATTATCTATGAGTTTAAAAGGAAATGATTCATTAAAATTTGGAGTATTAACAGGTGTGCTTAGAGTAGTTAAAGAAAGTCTTTTTAGTGCATTTAATAATCTTGACGTTTATGATGTAATGTCAGAACCTAATGGTTATAATGAATACTTTGGATTTACTGAAAAAGAAACAAAAGAATTTCTAAATCATTATGAATTAACACTTACTAAAGAAATCAGTGATAACTACGATGGATATAATATTGGAGAAACGCACATTTATAATCCATGGAGTATAATTAACTATGCAAATAGAAAAACAATAAAACCATATTGGATTAACACAGGTTCAAATAAACTAGTAAAAGAATTATTGAAAAACTTAAAAATAGAAGAAAAAACAAAATTAGAACAAC
>CANSWR010000064.1 GCA_947650795.1 uncultured Bacillota bacterium
GAGGAAGCGGTACCCCTATAAACAGGGTTCGGTATCTAAACCCTCAAGGCACCATTGGGAAATCTGTTCGAACTATTAGAACTTTTAGATATAGAATCAATCAGAAATGATTGGTTTTTTCGTTTTAAGAAAAAATCATAGAAAGGTTGGTGTCTATGATTAAAGTAATCAAAAAAGAAATTGATATGGAGGAATCTTTAAAGAAAAGATTAGAGATTATATGTGATTTTTGTAATACTACCCCAACTATTATAAATGGTAGTATAAGAAAGATTGATAAGACTAATTTAAACTATGTTGAGCCTCATAGAATTATCATTAATAACATAATGTTTCTTGCTTTTAATTATTCTAGTGAAATCTATATCAATAATTTAAGTAAGAAGATTAAAATATCAGAGCTTGAAGACTACATAAAAACTATGAACTAATGCTTATTCCCTACAAATGGGTAATAGACAAAATAAGAAAAATGTTGTATTATGTAATTGATTTACAGAAGACTTATTTTGAGAAGTAAAAGTATTAGTTTGTAGTACCTTTACTTCTCTTTTTTGAAAAATTAGAAAAAGGGAGATGATAATTAGATGTATGATGATGTAAAAAAGATTGCAGGACTCTATATTAGAGTTAGCACAGAAGATCAAGCCAGGGAGGGATTTAGCCTACCAGAACAAGAAAAGCGTTTAAGGGCTATGTGCGAGTTCAAAGGTTATGAAGTATATAAAGTATATGAGGATGCTGGAATAAGTGCTAAAACAGGTAATAAACGCCCTGCATTTGATGAATTGTTACAAGATATTAAGGATAAGAAATGTAATACTATTGTTGTATTAAAATTAGATAGATTAACTCGTTCTGTTGCCGATTGGGAAAAGATTTTAACATTCCTAGAAGAAAACGATGCTTTTCTAGATTGTGCTAATGATGATATCAATACCACTAATGCTAATGGTAAGATGATTTCAAGAATACTTACTTCAGTTAGTCAACAAGAAATAGAAAGAACTTCAGAGAGAACTAAAATTGGCTTGGCAGGTGCAATTAAAGCAGGTCATATTCCACATCAAAGTCCTTTAGGATATAAGAGAAAAGATAAAACTTTAGTACCAGACTTAACAGAAAAAGATGTAGTTATTCGGATATTTGAAATGTATCATAGTGGCTTATCCTATAAGAAAATAAGTAATATTCTAAATGAAGAAAAAGTTTTAGATAAAACTAATTGGTATGACACTACAATTATGAAAATACTTCAAAATGAAATATATAAAGGTGATTTTGTTCATGGTAAAAGAACAAAGAAACCTACTTATTATTCAAATGTTGTTGAACCTCTTGTATCAAAAGAATTATGGGAAGAATGCCAATTACAAAAGAAAAAGAACTCTAGGAGTTATCAGAGAACACTTACTTATCTATTCTTACAAAAATTAAAATGTCCGAAGTGTGGGAGAATTTTGGGTGGTAAAGCAACAACTAAGAAAAATGGTAATTCTTACTTCTATTATTATTGTAATGACTGTAAATTAACTATAAAAGAAAATGTTATCGAAGATTATATTAGTGAATTTATAGATAATATTGTAGAATATGATTCAGTTGTTAATCAATTTTTCTTACCTATGATTAAACAAAAAATAGAAAATCCAAAGGAAGATATTGAAAAAGAGATTAAGAAACAAAAAGATAAATTTGATAGAATTAGAGAGGCTTATGTTAATGAGATATTTACTCTTGAAGAATATGATTTAGAACGAAAAAAAGTAGAAAATACTATTGAAGATTTAGAAACAAAACTAAATGAATCAGAGGTATGTGATGAATTAAAATTCACTCCAGAAGATATTTTAGTTAAAAGAGATATAGACTTTATAAACTCCGTAAAATATCCTGAAAAATATAAAGAATACAATAAATCTTGGAAAGATTTTACAAGAGAAGAAAAAGCCAATTTAATTATGAATTATATCGAAGATATTACTCTAAAAGAAACTTACAATAAGAAATGTGATGTTGAATTTATTAAGTTTAGAGAAAGCATAGTAAATCCATGTAATGATTTATACTTTAATGGTTATTTAGATAGAAAAGATTATGCAATATTCGGTAATGTAATGGGGACTTTAAGATTTAGTGAGTATAGAAATGATGATGAAGTATGGCAACATATTCTAAGATTACGAGAGTTCTATGATGTAGGATTTTATCAAGCAACCTACAATACTGAAACATCAATGTTTTATTTCAATATTGATGAAGATAGTCAAGCAATTGTTAGAGTATTCCCTATGGAGAATTACAGAGAAATTGATCCAGATATGAAAATGAAAGAATATGATTTAGGTGTACTTTATATCAATAAAGATAGTGGAACAATTCTTGAAGATGAAGAAGCAGTATTTAAGTATATTCCAGATAAAACAGATGGCATACTTACTAGAGAGGTAAAACCTACTATTGTGAAACCTGCTAATGCTATTGGACTTTCAGAATGTACTACCTATGAAGAAGAAACTTCCGAAGAAGTTGTTTCTTCATAATCTTTATGTAATTTTGTTTTATTACGAAGTTTTAAAACAATATGGAATAAAGTAAAACGGATTCTAAGGTGCCCTTAGCCCACGAGGTTATTTTGATGCTTGCGACAAAATACCTAGGGGGTTAAATATTTTGTCAAAGCCAAAATATAGCCTAAAAAAACATCATTAAAACAACTATAATAAATAAGAAAATAAAGGAGCGTGATGACTATACAATTAGCATATTCATTTCATTTAGGCAGTGATAAGAATAAGAAAAATAGTTCTAGGAATAGTGCAAAATCTAATGTAAGTGGCACAACATCTAAGAGTAATAATGCAATACAAAATTCAGCAGGTCTAACTAAATGTGATAATCATAATTACAGAAAATATGATAACAGAGATTATGATATTGAGATTATTAGAGGTAGTTCTTCTCTTGTAGATGATGTAAAGAAGTTATACAAAGATGAGTTTGATGAGGCAAAGGAAGAATACAATGCAAAACAAACAAGAGAAAACAGAAAAATAAAAGACTACTTCGCTCATGTTAGTAATAATTCTAAAAGTGATCTTGCTTGCGAAATTATCATAGAACTTGGAGATAAAAAGTATTGGGTTACCAAAGATATGAATTTTAAAAAACGAATGACAAATGTATTTAAACAACAAGTTATTGATTTAAAAACGATGTTACCTACTTTTAAAATAGCAAGTGCTATTATTCATTATGATGAAACAAGTCCACATCTTCATATCGTTGGTGTTCCTATTAAAATTGGTGGTAAAAATGGTATGAAAAAACAAGTTGGAAAAAGTGATGTATTTACTAAAGAATCACTTCGTAAACTACAAGATAAAATGAGAATGCTTTGTATTGAATCATTTAATAAAGAATACAATCTTACTAACTCATTAAAAGGCAAGAAAAAAGGCAGAAATCGGGATTATCATATAACCGAAATGAATGACTATATGGAAATGAAAGAACAACTTGAAAAAAATCAAAAAAGCTTGGATATAGCTAATAAAAAAGCATTAGAATTAGATAATCAAACACAAGAAGTAAAAGACATTATAACCGATTTAAAAACAACTTTAACTTCAAAAGAGAAATACGTTTTAAAACGGGAAGATAAAGACAAATTAGTATCTTATATTGATTTAGTTAGTAAAACTAATAATGAATATAAAAAAGTTCAGACTTTATCTGTAACTCTTAATAATGTAGATACTGAAATTAAGGAAAATCATGAAAAAATCAGAACACTTACTGAAAACAATGAAGCACTTACTTTAAGAGTAGAAAATCTTACCAAAAATATTAAAAATAAAGATAAGGAAATCGAAGAACTCAAAGAAGAAAATCATTCATTAAAAATAACATTAGAATTTTGGAAAGATAAATTTTTAAGATTTATGTCTTTAATCAAAGATAAGTTATTCGGTAAAGAAAAAGAACGAGAAAAATACTTTGATGTATCAAAAGACTTATACAAAGAAGGTATTATTAAGGAAGATACATTTAATGAGTTGAAAGAAAAATACAATTTTAGTAAAGAACACGATGAGAAGGTAAAGGATGATTTTGAGATAGACAGGTAGAATTTATTTAAAAAATATTTAAATAAAGTATAAAATTTGATATAATATTTATGTTAGGAGGGATTTTATGGGAAATTTACCAAAAATCAATAGTATTATTCATAGTTCTAGCATTTTAGTTGCTAAAAATAAAAGAAATCTATACTATGATATCAACCAAGGGGAGATGACTAGTACTGGTATCCATGTAGTATTACCAGAGTTTGGTAGACCTAAAATATCAACAGAAATTGTGGATAACAGCAATGAATTTATTAATGGATTTAAAGTTGTTCAAACATCTAATGGTGAATATGCGTATATAAGACAATCTGATTCTCTATTATTACCATTCAGATATGATGTAGCAAGTGATTTCAATGAGTATGGATTTGCAATGGTTGGTAAAAATGGAAGTGTGTCATGGATAGATACGAGTTTCAGTTATCTTGATATTAATGGTAATATGGTTGAAGAAGAACTCAGTGATTATGCTCGATTTAATGGTTGGCAAGGAGTTAGTGGTTTTAGTCAAGGAACTATACCTTTATCTCAGGTTTATGATGGAAGAAATTCTTATGGGAGAGTATCTTATTTTGGAATTGATGGGAAATTAAAAGAATTTTATCAATATGATGGACAAATAAATGATGCTTTTTCAGAAATAACTTTTAACAGTGGTACCACTTTTGATGAAAATGGGCAAGCAATGGCTGATGGAAAAATTATTTTTGCTAAAGGATATTCTTTGTCTTATAGAGATTTGATAAAGATTTGTAAACAAAAAGGTTATATATCTTCTATATGTGAAGATGCTGAAAAATGTTTTGATAAAGAAACTGGAAGAGTATTAAAAAAAGCATTTAACAAAACGACTAAATTCAAACAAAGTAGTGAAATGTAATTGCTACTTTTTTCTTTTTTTGCTAAAATATATTTAGTGATTGATTCTAATATCAGTTTTCATTGGTAAAGTTGTAGATAACTTCCCCAACAGCACCATTGAGCAATCTATTCTAACTTTTGTTAGATTTAAACATATAGTATCAACTTCAAAAGAAGTTGATTTTTTGCATTTAGAAAAAGAAAGGATAGATTTAGATGATTAAATTAAAGACAAAAGAATTACATTTTGATGAAGAACTAAAGAAAAAGATAGAATTTATTTGTGATTTTTGTAATACGAAACCTACAATCATAAATGGTAGTATAAAAAACATAGAACACACAAATTTGAACTATATTGAACCTCATAGAGTTATTATTAAAGGTATTACTTTTCTAGTTTTTAATTATTCTAAAACTATATATGTTGGAAGTCTAGCAAATTCCCTAGAAATAAAAGATTTAGAAAGTTTTATTAAGTCAATAGATTAAATGTATTAAAACTTAATCAACTTCTCTTAAAATGCCTTTAAATAGGCAAAAAATGGTAATTATGTCTTGACTTTAAAGTTTAAGTATCTATAATAGGTAACCAAGAAACAAGTTTTATGTTTTTGGGGGTTAATATGAAACGAAGTTTGAATTATATTAATTGGGCTTATTTAAATTTTAAGAGGTGTCAAAGACATAAAAATATTTAATGTGTCTTTGTCGCCTCTTTTTAGGTTTCAAAGATAAAAAGGAGGATTAAAAAATATGAATGAAGAAAAGAAAATTGCAGGTTTGTATATTCGTGTAAGTACAGAAGATCAAAAACGCGAGGGATTTAGTTTACCAGAACAAGAAAAACGATTAAGGGCAATGTGTGAATATAAAGGTTATGAAATTTATAAAGTATATGAAGATGCTGGAATAAGTGCTAAAACTGGAAATAAAAGACCAGCATTTGAAGAACTATTACAAGATATACAAGATAAAAAATGTAATACGATTGTTGTTTTAAAATTAGATAGATTAACTAGAAGTTTTTATGATATGGAACATATTATGAAATTTTTAGATGAAAATAATGCTTATCTAGATTGTGCAAATGATGATATTAATACTACAAATGCAAATGGTAAAATGGTGGCAAGACTTTTAACAACAGTTTCACAAAACGAAATAGAAAGAACAAGTGAGAGAACTAAAATAGGTTTAGCTGGTGCAATAAAAGTTGGACACATCCCTCACAAAAGTCCCTTTGGTTATAAAAGAGATGGAAAAATATTAGTGCCAGATTTAGCAACCAAAGATATTATTGTTAGAGTATTTAATTTATATTATGAGGGAAATTCTTATCAAACAATTGCTAATTTATTTAATAAAGAAGAAATATTAGGTAAAACAAATTGGTATGATTCAACAATTATGAGAATACTTGAAAATGAAATTTATAAAGGCGATTTTGTTCATGGTAAAA
>CANSWR010000065.1 GCA_947650795.1 uncultured Bacillota bacterium
TTAATAACAAAAAAAGAAGATGTGAAAGTTAATCATTAACTTTCAACATCCCCTTCTTCTATTTCTTTATTTATCATAGGTATAAACTCTTCATAGCTTACAGTTATAGTTTCTTCGCTTCCGTGTTTTCTATAGCTTAAAGTTTTATTATCTACTTCTTTTTGTCCTATTACAAGAGTATATGGAATTTTTTTCATAACACTTTCTCTCATTTTGTATCCTAGTTTTTCTTCTCTTTCGTCTATTTCTACTCTTAAGCCATCATTTTGCAAGTTCTTGAATAATTCTCTTGCATAATCTAAATGATATTCATTATTTACTGGTATAACATTTATTTGTACTGGAGACAACCACATTGGAAATGCTCCTGCAAAGTGTTCTATTAATATTCCTATAAATCTTTCTACTGAACCAAAAATAACTCTATGTAACATAACAGGTCTTTTCTTTTCTCCGTTTTTATCTATATAAGTTAAATCGAATCTTTCTGGCAAATTCATATCTAATTGTATTGTTCCACATTGCCATTCACGACCTAATGAGTCTGTAACATGAAAGTCAAGTTTAGGACCATAGAATGCCCCATCTCCTGGATTTATTTTACATTCTTTTCCTGCTTTATGGCATGCATTTTCTAGTATACTTTCTGATTTGTTCCATACTTCTATTTCTCCAATATATTTTTCTTCTGGTCTAGTAGATAATTCAATAGTATAATCAAGTTCAAAAATTTTATAAACTCTGTCTATAAAGCTTATTAATCTGATTATTTCTTCTTCCATTTGATCTTCTCTCATAAATATATGAGCATCGTCTTGAGTGAAACATCTAACTCTAAATAATCCATTTAAAGCCCCGCTTGCTTCATGTCTATGAACTAATCCAAGTTCTCCACATCTAATAGGCAAATCTCTATAAGAATGTAGCGAATTTTTATACACCAACATACCACCAGGACAGTTCATAGGTTTAATTGCAAAATCTACTTCATCTATATTAGATGTATACATATTATCTTTATAATTATTCCAATGTCCACTAAGTTCCCAAAGATCTCTATTAAGCATAGTTGGAGTCTTTATAAATTCATATCCTTCTTTTGTGTGTTCTTTATACCAAAAATTTTCTAATTCATTTCTTAAAGTCATTCCTTTTGGCAACCAGAATGGAAATCCTGGACCATATTCACTAAGCATAAATAATTCAAGTTCTTTTCCTAATTTTCTATGATCTCTCTTTTTAGCTTCTTCTATATCATGTAAATATTTTTCTAAATCACTTTCTGATGTGAAACATACTCCATATATTCTTTGAAGCATTTTATTTTTTGAATCACCTTTCCAGTAAGCTCCTGAAAATTTTACTAATTTAAAATATTTAATTTCTTTTACACTTTCAACATGAGGTCCACGACAAAGGTCAGTGAAATCTCCTTGTGTATAGCAAGAGATTACTGTGTTACTTTCATCCATTCTGCTTATTAAATCTATTTTATATGGATCATTCTTAAATCTTTCTAATGCTTCTACTTTGCTTATTTCTTCTCTATATATACGTTTTCCATCTTTACTTAGTTTTTTCATCTCTTTTTCTATTTTTACTAAGTCTTCTTCGTGTATTACTTCATCTCCTAAATCCACATCATAATAAAACCCTTCTTCAATAACAGGTCCTACCCAAAATAATGCTTTAGGATAAATATGTTTTATAGCTTGCGCCATTAAATGAGCACAACTATGATTTAATATATTTAATTTTTCATCTTCTTTAAAATTAACCATTTTATCTTACCTCTTTTCTTAAAGATTTTTTATAACTTTCACTTATTCTTTTTTCCTCTAATAAATTTCTATAAATAAATAGTCTTTTTAATGATTGTTGTCTTACTTTCATAGGGTTATTTCTTAATAATCCTCTATAAGTTGCTTTTAAACTGTTTCTCATTAGCTTTTCTCCTTTACTTCTTCCACATCAATTAGTATTTGGTCATATTTTGATTTTGTTTTTCTAATTTCTGCATTTATTCTAATTAGTCTCTTTTTTATTTCTTTTTTTTCTTCTTCATTAGCCGTTCGGTTCATACTAAGTGTAAGTAAGTGTTTTTCCATTACTAACCTACTAACTTCTTTATCTATATCTCTAGGATTCATGTTTTTACCTCCTTTATTAGCAAAAAAGCCTCCTTATAAGGAGTGCTTTTATTTGCACGGTACCAGTCCTTGGTTTCGCTCTTTATAAGTATAACGTCTTATATACGTAGATTATTAATCTCTCTATAAAGGTAGTAATAAATAATTATATTATTAGTTTTCACCAAACACTAACTCTCTTCAAAATCTTCATTATCTATCTTGTCCTTCAATAACGATTTACAAGTTTTATTCTATCATAGAGTGTTTTTTTTTACAATAGATATCATTGATTTTTTAGAGTTAAGTTGTTATATTCTTTATAACCTTCTTTTATTAATTCGTTTTTTATTTTTTTCAAAGCTTTTCTTTCAACTTTAAGAATATAAGCTTGAGAGTATCCTAAAAGTTTTCCTACTTCACATTGTGTCATAGGATTATTACTATAGAATCCAAATCTTTTCTCTATTACTTTTCTTTCTACTTCGCTTAATGTCATGAGATATTTTCTTATATATAATTTTAATTCTTTTTCTTCATAAGAAGTAACTAAATCAAAGTTTTTATCTTCTAATGTATCCTCTAAAGTTATGTCTTCGTTTCCATTTATTTGACCATTAATACTTAATTCCATATTATTTTTATTTTCTTTCTTTAGATAAGCATTAATTTCATTTAGTATTATTTTACTAGCATAAGTACTAAATTTTATGTTTTTTGTATAATCATATGAATCTACAGCTTTTACTAAGCCTATTAGTCCTATTTGAAATATATCTTCTTTTTCAGTTATTGATTTGTAATATTTTGAACATATAAATGAAACTAATCTCATATTATGCTCGATTATAATGTTTCTTGATTCAATACTACCTTCTAAGTATCTTTTAAAATGGTCAATTAAATCAGCTTGACTTATAGGTTTAAGTAATTCGTTAATATTATTCATATTAATTTATATGAATGTTTTTAATTTTGAGAATATGAATATTAATTTACTTTTAAAATACTGCTGTTATTAATTATTAAAGTACTATAAATAAATAATATTTCTTGATTATTGATATCTAAATAATTTTTTATTAAATCTAAACGTATGTATCTTAAATCGATTAGTGTTATCTTTTTATAATAAGGTATAAGTAATGGTGCTAAACTACTTGCAAAACTATCTCTAAAAATTATTATTTCTTTATCTGTTTGTGAGTATTCGTTTTCTATTTCTATTATTGCACTGGGGCCTTTTAGAAATACGTTATAAGCATCTAAACTTTCTAGTTCTTTAGTTTCATATATTTTATTATTATCATATTCTAAATGACTTACTTTTACATTATCCATATAGTCATTTGTAAGATAGCTAAGAGTGTCATATTTTTTATACATAGGTGCTTTTGAATATGAGGCACCTAGAAATTTATCATAATTATTTGTTTTATAATTAAAATTCCTGTAGTTAAAGTTTAATTCTTCTGAAAGTTTTTCTATTATTTTTAAATATGAATCTTGTTTTAAATGTATGTCTGTTTTATAGTAATCGTTTAAAGTTAAGTATGGCGTTATATCTATATGATTGATTTTAATATTATTCTTTACTTGTTTAAATAAATATTCAAAGTCTAGTTTTAAATATTCATCTGTTAGAAAATAACTTTTATCTGGTATTACTACATGATTAATAATATTATTAGGAAAATATTTTTCAGAAATATAGTTAATTTTCTCAATATAATTTTCAAGACTTTTTTCATCTAATGGATAGTTTTTTTCTATAATAAAATCATCATAAATATAAGCGCTTTTGCTATCTTTAATGTTTAGAAGTTTTCTTTCATATAATGAATTTAATGATATTAATTTATCTCTTAATGGAAATTGATCACTTAGATAAGTATCAATGTTTTCTGTAAATGATGATGATAAAGATTCTCTTGTTAAAAGTTTTCTTCTTTCGTATTTAGACAATTCTTTATCTTTGGTAAATATTATTATTAGAGATAGACTATATATACAAATTATAAAAATTATTGTAAGTATTTTATCTTTCATATTAAAATCTAAAGTAAATAAATGGTGTAAATGTACTAGATAGTATTGTCGCTATAGAAGTAACAAATATGATACTTATATAAGCTATTTCTAATAAATCCATTATTTTACTTGGTATTCCTTTCTTCATTTTTTCTACTAAATTAGGTAAGAGTTTACTCATTCCAATAAGTGATATTAATAAGGTTACTAAGCTAATTTTTAAGTAGTATATACTTTCCATATTTATTATTGGGGCGTTAAATCCTATCATTCCTTTTAAGAAAGTTATAATTTCATTGAAGTCAGTTATGCTAAATATTACAAAACTTATAATTACAATTATAAACGTATATATGTAACTAAATATTCCACCCTTTAAATATTTTGATAGGAAAAATTTTTCTAATATTAAGAATACAAAAAAGTATAATCCCCAAGCTACAAAGTTCCAAGATGCCCCGTGCCATAAACCAGTTAACAACCAAACTATGAAAATGTTTCTAATATGTTTGATTTTTGATACTCTGTTTCCTCCAAGTGGGATATATATATAGTCTCTAAAGAAACTAGATAAGGACATATGCCAACGTCTCCAGAATGTTGTTACACTTGGACTCACTAGTGGATGGTCAAAGTTTTCTTTGAAATTAAATCCAAATATTTTACCAAGACCGATTGCCATGTCAGAATATCCTGAAAAGTCAAAATATATTTGTAATGTAAAAAATATACCTACTAACCAATATGTCAAAACTGATAATTCACTTGTTAAAATTCTAGTGTATAAATTATATATTGTGTCTGCTATTAATACTTTTTTTCCTAACCCTATAGTAAATCTTCTAATTCCTTCGCTAAATAAAGATAGACTTTCTTTTCTTTTTTTAATTTCTTCTGTAACATCTTTATATCTTACTATTGGACCAGCTACTAATTGTGGGAACAATGCAATATAAGTTGCGTAGTTTAAGAAGTTTTTACTACTTTCTACATCTTTTCTATAAACATCTATTAAATAGCTTATATTTTGAAATGTAAAGAAACTTATTCCAAGTGGTAAAACTATTTTAAGTGAATTTATATTAAGATTAAATAAATTGCTAAATGAGCTTAAAAAGAAGTTAGTATATTTAAAATAGATTAATAGTCCTAAGTTTATAATAAGACCTAATATTAAGTAAATTTTTTTCTCGTTTTTTTCTAAAGCTATTCCAATTAAAAAATTTATTAAGCATGAAGCTATTAATAATATTACATACCATTTTTCTCCAAAATAGTAAAATATTAAGCTAAATATTAATAAAACTATGTTTCTAAATTTTCTAGGTAATAAGTAATATATTAATAAAAGAAGTGGCAAAAAAAAGAAGAGAAAACTTATACTTGAAAATATCATAATTATCTCTTCACTCCCTTTATTTTAAATTTTCAAAATTTTCTTTGATTTTAGGCGCTAAATCATTTGACATTATAAGTACTACTAAATCACCTTTAGATAATACATATGTATGTTCTGCTTCTACACATATCCATTTTCTAGGATTAGCGTTTGCTTCAATTTCTTTTACTACGTCTTTAGCATCACTAGCATTTTCTAATCTAAATAATACTACTGTATGTGCCATAGAACCTATCATAGATTCACTTGCTAAAACCTCCTTATATTTAATGTCTACATTACTGCCTTCGTTAAAGTATCCTTTTAACATGTCTTTATCTAGCTCTACATTTTCTGTCATCATAGGCATTTCATCTTCTTTAATTCCAGCATATAATTTTTCCATTATATCACTAAGTGATCCTTCTATATTTTTTTCTCCACATCCTGTCAATAAAAATATTGCACCTATTATACAAATTGTATAAATTAATTTTTTCATTTTATTCCTCCTGTTATTATAATATCATATTGATTAAAAAAATCAAGATTTTTGTTTTTTTGAGTTTAGGTTTTTTACTTTAAGTTTTTAAACAAATCTATCATATTCTATTA
>CANSWR010000066.1 GCA_947650795.1 uncultured Bacillota bacterium
TTATTTCACGGGGTTTTATACCACTTTTATTTATTGATTAAGTACGGAAGTCGGGTTATACCACAACTTTCATCAATTTGTACTTTTATTGTAAATTAATATATTACATATGTCTTCCACTTGATTTTTCAATATCTGGTGTTTGTCTATCATAGAATCCATATGATGTATTAACATCATTAACAAGTTTTGATGCTTCTGCTAAATTAAGTTCTCCACTTTGAACTCTTGATTTTATACTTGCCAACATTTGATTCTTTTCTTGCTCTAATTGTTCAGTTGTTTTTTCTTCGCCTATTAGATGTGACTCATTAGCATTTGAAGATAACACTCCACCTATTATAGTTATATTTGAAGGTGCTTCCCCTAATTTTGCTCTTAATGATATATCTGCAGATCTTTTTTCCTGCTCACTTTTTTCCATAGAAATAAACTCTTGATGTAATTTTTGTTCTAATTGTTTTAACCCTTCCAATCTTTCATATCCTTTATCAATTGCTTCTTCTACTAACTTTGTACTTAATACTGTTTCACTATTTTTCCATTTTTCAATATAAGCACTTATTTTGTTTTCTAATTCATATCTTTCTTTTAGTGCTTCTAAATATTTTTCATATAATTCTTTACTTGTCATAGTAACGCCTCCATATCTACACATATTATACCATAGTTTTAATTTCTAAACTACTCAATTATTAAAATATGTAAATCATATTCATATACACACGTTCATTGATTATGTCAATGTACAAGTGTGTTTACTAAATTGACACCATTTAGTATTTAAGGACTACGAATTAAAAAATATCGTAGTCTTTTTCTTCTAAATACTGAATCATTTCTTTTTCTTTAGATGTATCTTTTGTAATATAAGTAATATCAGAATCGTTATATAAGTTGTTATCATAACAATCTTTGATTTGAGTTATAATTATATCTTTTTCTTTGTCTTTTCCAAACAATAAAATGTTTCTAAAAATATCTTTTAATGCTTGTAAGAGTTGGATAATAAAGTTTTTAAATGAGGAATAATCATTTTCTAATTTATTAACTTTGTTGGTCAAATAGTTTATTTGAGCATCTTTCCCGTCATTAACTGCTAATAGTGCCTTATATTATTTAATCTCTTGTTGTAGTTCTTTATATAATCCTTCACTTTTTGAAACTTTATTAATTGCTTCTTTAGCTTGTTTTAAGTAATCCATTAAATATAAGTAAGTATCATAATCAAATACTACTTTATGATTAAATATCTTTTTTGCTTCACTTTTCATAGTTTTAATGAGATTATTATATTCACGATTCATTTTATATTTTGTGTTATCTAAATTCTTATCTAACATACGAGTAATACCCTTTAATTGTTTAGGAGTTAAGTTTTTAATACCTGTATTTTTTTCTCCTCGTTCTATCTCAAATCCTTTATTTCTTAATCTTTCAAAATATTTATCTTGTAGCTTAGACAAGTGGGTGCTACTTTTGATATATTCTTTTTTAGTTATACAATATTTTTCACGATTGACTCTTTTATCAAACTTTTTAATAAGAGGAACAACTACAATATGAATATGCGGAGTTGTTTCATCCATGTGTAGAGTAGCATGAATAACTTGTTCTTTCTTATAACCTAAATCTTCATAAACAAATTTTAAGGTTTCTTCTACCCATATCATTATTTCTTCTTTGCTTAACTTATCAAAAAAATCCGTATCACTTGTAAATAACATTTCATCTGCAACAACACTTTTAGAATCATTTACCATTTGATAAAAACTTTTCTTTCTATCAGATCTCATATTTTCTTGTCTTTTATTGTATTCTTCTCGGTAATTCTTAGTAATATCATAAAATTTTTCAATGTACTTTTTATCACATTTAACAAGTTCAATATTATTGATAGTATCTTCTATTCTAATATCTGGATTAGATTTATAAGAATCTTTTGTTCTTTGATTATGAGAGCCAATTTGAGATAAATCACTTAAAGTATTAATGCCTTTACATCTAAATATGGCACAACTCATTAGAAGCCTCCTTTGTCTTACTAGTACGACTTAAGATAGCACTTTCCATATCTAAAGTAATAACACCTAATCTTAATGTTTTATCATTGTATTTTTTACTATCAGATAAAACGATTAGTCTTAATACTTTCTCATAATCTCCATTAGGAATAAATCCTACATCTTCTAATTGTTCATCTGCTTCAATTTCATAGTAATTTAATTTTAACTTATCATTTTTAATCGTATCTTGAAGTTTATCAAAATATTCTTGTGCTTCTTTACTTGTTTTACCTTCGTGATTCATAGCTATTTTAGAACCACTAGAATCAGAGAAGATACTTCAATTACAAGGAACACCATATTCATTATGAAAATTGACCAAATCGGCTAGAAAACTCTTTCTATACTCGATATATTTTAGCTCTGTTTGTTCTCCAGCTTTATTAACTTCAATGTTATCAATATAAGTTGCAATAATTCGTTTCATTTCTTCCCTCGGAGAAGTTGTTAGACTTAAAATATTTTCCATTAGTTTATCAGGATAGATAAGCTCATCAATCTTCTTGATATCTTCTAAAACTAATAAATCATTTGTGGTGAAATTAAAGTTTTCAACTTGTTTTTGTTCTTTAATTTTCTTTTCTAATTCTTCTATATTAAACTCAATAGATTTTAATTCATTACCAAACTCATCCATTTTAACAATACCTTGCATATAAGCACTTTTAATTCTATCTTTTTGTTTTTCTAATTCTTTTATCTTTTTAGTAAATTCTTCAGTATTATTATCTAATTTGGACTTAATAAAAGGGGTTCAGTACAATTTTGACGTGCCATCAAAATTACCTCGTGGGCTAAGGACACCTTAGAATCCGTTTTGCTTTATTCCATATTATTTTAAAACTTCGTAATAAAACAAAATTACATAAAGGTTAGGAAGAAACAACTTCTTCGGTAGTTTCTTCTTCAATAGTACATTCAGCAAGTCCGATAGCATTAGCAGGTTTCACAATAGTAGGCTTTACTTCCCTAGTAAGTATGCCATCTGTTTTATCTGGAATATATTTGAATACTGCTTCTTCATCTTCAAGAATTGTTCCACTATCTTTGTTGATATAAAGAACACCTAAATCATATTCTTTCATCTTCATATCTGGATCTATCTCTCTGTAATTCTCCATAGGGAATACTCTAACAATTGCTTGACTATCTTCATCAATATTGAAATAAAACATTGATGTTTCAGTATTGTAGGTTGCTTGATAAAATCCTACATCATAGAACTCTCGTAATCTTAGAATATGTTGCCATACTTCATCATCATTTCTATACTCACTAAATCTTAAAGTCCCCATTACATTACCGAATATTGCATAATCTTTTCTATCTAAATAACCATTAAAGTATAAATCATTACATGGATTTACTATGCTTTCTCTAAACTTAATAAATTCAACATCACATTTCTTATTGTAAGTTTCTTTTAGAGTAATATCTTCGATATAATTCATAATTAAATTGGCTTTTTCTTCTCTTGTAAAATCTTTCCAAGATTTATTGTATTCTTTATATTTTTCTGGATATTTTACTGAATTGATAAAATCAATATCTCGTTTTACTAAAATATCTTCTGGGGTAAATTTTAATTCATCACATACTTCTGATTCGTTTAACTTTGTTTCTAAATCTTCAATCGTATTTTCGACCTTTTTTCGTTCTATATCATATTCTTCAAGAGTAAATACTTCATTTATATATGCCTCCCTAATTCTAGCAAATTTATCTTTTTGTTTTTTGATTTCTTTTTCAATATCTTCTTTTGGATTTTCTATTTTTTGTTTTATCATAGGTAAGAAGAATTGATTAACAACAGAATCATATTCTACAATATTATCTATAAATTCACTAATATATTCTTCAATTACATTTTCTTTTATTGTTAATTTACAATCATTACAATAATAGTAGAAATAAGAATTACCATTTTTCTTCGTTGTTGCCTTACCACCTAAAATTCTTCCGCATTTAGGGCATTTCAATTTCTGTAAAAATAGATAAGTTAATGTTCTTTGGTAACTTCTAGAGTTTTTCTTCTTTTGTACCTGACATTCTTCCCATAACTCTTTACTAATGATTGGCTCAACAACATTTTCATAATAAGTAGGTTTCTTTGTTTTCTTTCCATGAACGAAATCTCCCTTATAAATTTCATTTTGTAATATACCTACAATAGTGGAATCTCTCCAGTTTGTTTTATCAAGTACTTTTTCATCATTTAAAATATTACTAATTTTCTTATATGATAAGCCACTATGATACATTTCAAATATTCGAATAACTACATCTTTGGTTGTTAAATCTGGTACTAAAGTTTTATCTTTTCTTTTATATCCTAAGGGACTTTGGTGGGGAATGTGTCCAACCTTTATTGCACCAGCTAAGCCAATCTTAGTTCTCTCTGAGGTTCTTTCTATTTCTTGTTGACTAACTGAAGTAAGTATTCTTGAAATCATCTTACCATTAGCATTAGTAGTGTTTATATCATCATTAGCACAATCTAGGAAAGCATCGTTTTCTTCTAGGAATGTTAAAATTTTCTCCCAATCTGCTACTGAACGAGTAAGTCTATCTAATTTCAATACAACAATCGTATTACATTTTTTATCTTTAATATCTTGTAATAATTCATCAAATGCAGGGCGTTTATTACCCGTTTTAGCACTTATTCCAGCATCTTCGTAAACTCTATATACTTCATAACCTTTGAACTCACACATAGCCCTTAAACGCTTTTCTTGTTCTGGCAGACTAAAACCCTCTCTGGCTTGATCTTCTGTGCTTACTCGAATATACAGACCTGCAATCTTTTTTACATCATCATACATCTAATTATCATCTCCCTTTTTCTAATTTTTCAAAAAAGAGAAGTAAAGGTACTACAAACTAATACTTTTACTTCTCAAAATAAGTCTTCTGTAAATCAATTACATAATACAACATTTTTCTTATTTTGTCTATTACCCATTTGTAGGGAATAAGTGTTAGTTCATAGTTTTTATGTAGTTTTCTAGTTCTGATATTTTAATCTTCTTACTTAAATTATTGATATAAATTTCATTTGAATAATTAAAGGCAAGAAACATTACATTATTGATAATAATTCTATGTGGTTCGATATAGTTTAAATTAGTCTTATCAATCTTTCTTATACTACCATTTATAATAGTTGGAGTAGTATTACAAAAATCACATATTATCTCTAATCGTTTCTTTAAAGATTCCTCCATATCAATTTCTTTTTTGATTACATTAATCATAGACACCAACCTTTCCTATGATTTCTTTCCAAAAACAGAAAAAAACCAATCTTTCGATTGATTCTATATATATCAAAGTTCGAATAGTTCGAACAGATTCGTCAATGGTGCCGAAAACAGGAATTGAACCCGTAACCTACTGATTACAAGTCAGTTGCTCTACCAATTGAGCTATTTCGGCATTTCATATGGTGGGCGACGAGAGACTCGAACTCCCGACCCTCTGCTTGTAAGGCAGATGCTCTAACCAACTGAGCTAGTCGCCCATGTCTTGCTGACATTTACAAATATACCATAACTCTCAGGTATATGTCAACAATTTTTAATT
This sequence comes from uncultured Bacillota bacterium, assembly GCA_947650795.1. Taxonomy (GTDB): domain Bacteria; phylum Bacillota_I; class Bacilli_A; order RF39; family UBA660; genus MGBC139354. Next base: position 5,652 of record CANSWR010000066.1, read on the forward strand.
ATTTTGTTCAGATTTTATACTCTCAAATTTATCTTTAGTCCATTCCTTAAGCTTATCCTCTAAAATTTTAAATCCTGTTCCATTTTCAGGTATCATAGATAAACTTTTTTGAGTTTTATAATCTATTTTCTTAATAGACAATTTTACCTGTCTATTATCCTCATTTATACCATCTATCTTAACATTAATAATATCTCCTATACAAAAGAGTTTATTAATGTCCTTTACAAATTTATCAGAAATCTCCGAAATATGCACCAATCCCGTATAATCATCTTCCAAACTTATAAAAACTCCATAAGGTTGTACACCTGTTATCTGACCTTTAACTATATCTCCTACTTTAATACTCATATTACATCACATCAACATTATAACATACAAAAGCTAAAAATACTAACCCTTATTTATTTTGAGTTTAGGTTTTTTACTCTAAGTTTTTAAACAAATCTATTATATTCTATT
>CANSWR010000067.1 GCA_947650795.1 uncultured Bacillota bacterium
TTATTATATTTTAATCCTATTATTTCGTTGTTGTCATATATATAGTATAGCATACATTAAACTTAAATTAAAGAAGAGTACTACTTCTTACATTCATACTCTTCTAATCTTTTCTTCAATTTATTTAGTTCTTTTTCTCTTTCTTTATAATCTTGATGTGGTTTCCATAACTTTAAATTTAGTCTTATACATTTTAATGCTAAATCTTTTAATTCTTGTTTCATTATTCCTTTTTTTAGAAAATTATCTGTGATTACCATCCAGAATATTGTTCTTTCATCATTATATTTTGTTTCTTCTTCTACAATATCTGATAGTTCTTTACACATAGTATCCATTGTTTTTTCTTCACTATATACTTGTTTAAAATATTCTTTATATTCATATGCTAGGTCTATATCATATAATTTTGGTCCCCATCCATACTCTGGTAATATTGGTTCGATTATTTCATTATTTTTAAGTTTCATTATAAGATCATTAAATTCATTTTTTTGAAATGATATTTCATCTAAATTTTTTTCTCTATTCTTTTTTACACCTTCTTCTGTATATGCATAATCATTTCTCAAATTATTTTTTTCATATGATTCTAAAAGGTATTCACATATTTCAGCTTCTTTTATAGTTGCTATTCCATGGTAAGGATGACAAGGTATTCTTTCATGTCTTAACCTTTTAGGATAATCAAAATTTCCCAAGTATATGAAATATCCTAAATTATTTTTATTTGCTCTTTTAAAATAAATTTCAAAATAATATGTATAAAGATATCCATATTCATCTAATTCATAATTTTTAAGTTCTACTTTCTTTAACATTTCATCAAAAGACTCAAATCCTTCACGATGGAATGTTGACGAAAAAATTTCAAAAAAGACTTTTACATATGCAGCATTTTCTATTTCATCTATTGTTTTTGGTACTTTAGTATCTTTTGTTAGTCTTGACCTAAAATATTTTGTTTTAGCATTACCCCATTCTACTTTTGTATGTACTTCTAATAAAATATATCTTCCATCATATTTACTTCCATTATCTATTTTTAGAGCGAATACATCTCCATCTTTCCAATTTTTAAATTTTGTTTTATCTTCCATTAACATCCTCCCACTCGTGTTAAGCTTTCATCTCCAATAGCTCTTATAGCATACATAAATTCATCATATCCTGGAAATCTCGGATCTAATCCATGTATTTTATTGCATCCCTTTTTACCACTTTTTAATGTTTCATACTTGAGTATCAATGCTTCTTCTGCTATTCTTGCCTCTGCTTTAGACATTGGACCAATTATATTTGTCATCTTTAAATATGCTCTTTCTGGATTATTTTTATGTCTTAATTTAGTAGCTTCAATATTATTTGTTCTTCCTACATATATAACTTCTTGACCATAATTTAAAGTATAAATATAATTATTTGGTGTATCATCATATTTTTTCTTGTTTTGCTTTTCTCTTTCCTCATTATATTTTCTTCCTACATCTTCAAGTGTGTTCGTTATTCCTTCTAATAAATTTACTAAACCTTTTGCAAATTCATCTTTATATTTATTATAAATATAAAGACCTCCTATAACGGTAACCAGTCCAACTCCTGCCCAAAATATTGCATCATCTATACCAACAATTTTACCATCATAATCTTTCATTATAATTGGATTGTTCTCGCAATATGAATAAAGATTATATGTAATTATTTTATCAGTTGTGCCTATTAAATTATCAGCATTTATAAATCTACCCCAAGTAGGATTATAATATCTGCTGTTTAGATAATATAGCTCTGTTTCATTATCATAATAGTAACTTCTATATCTAAATGGATTTATTAATGCTATATTACTTTCATCTGTTATTTCATTTCCATTAGTATCTGTTACTGTTATTACTTTTCCCCATGAGTCATATGTATACGTTACTATTTGTTCAAAGTTAGAGTTATATAATCCTATTATGTCTCCTTGTAAATTCTTTTTATAGAAGTATGTTTGGTTATTATATTTTAATCCTATTATTTCGTTGTTGTCATATATATAGTATAGCATACCTTTAGGATTTTCTTCAACTATTATATTTTTACCTTCTAATATATAATTAGTTGTTTGTCCATTAACAGTTTTACTTGTTCTTATTCCATCTACATTATAGTCATAACTTATGTTTAAGTCTCCTTTAGTATAAGTTGTTAATCTTCTTCCTACTTTCCATGTTAATGTAGATTCTCCTATACTTAGTGGATTACCTATTTTGTCATATGTTATAACTTCGTCATTGAATTTAGTTAATTGATCTTCCCACTCTGGATTGTTATATTCATAGTTATATGTTTTTAATATTTCATTTGTTTCTAAATTATATTCTTTTTTAACTACTATATTTCCTTCTGTATCATAGACATACTGATATTTTCTTTTAGATAAATTATTTCTTTCGGAGATAAGTTCATTTATATGGTCATAGGTGTATTCATTTATTAGTGTATCATTTAAGTAAATTTTAGTTATATTATATACTTCATCATACTCATATTTGTATGTATCATTACCTATGGTATAAGTATTTATAATAAGTGATGTTCTATCTCCTTTGGTTATGTAAGTATAATTCATTTGTAAATTGTCATTAATATTTTTATTAGTTAATCTTCCTAAATAATCATAGTTATAGTTTATAGTATTTCCATCTATTGTTAGTTTTGTTATGTTATCATCTTGGTTATATTCATAATTAATGACATTTGTTATTAAACTTTCTGGTTTCTTTAAGTCATATGTTTTATTAGTTATGTTATTATTTTTATCATATGTATATTTAATAGAATAATTATTATGTATAATTCTTTCTAATCTTCTTGCTAAGTCATAAATATATTCATAATAAGTGTTGTTATTTAATGTTAATTTAGATATACTTCCAAAGTCATCATAAAGATAAGTATAAATATTATCATCTATATTCATTGTTTTTATTCTATCAAAATCATCATATGTATAATTTACTTCATGTCCGTTACCATAAGTACTTTTTAATAAGTTATTATTAGTATCGTCATATATATGTGATATTAATATATTATCATTTATGGATGTTGTTATTCTTTGTCCTAAATTATTATAAGTAAAGCTGTATTCTTTTTGACCACTTTTTATTTTTGATAATAAATCATGTGAATCATAATTATAATAAATCGTTTTTGATTTGTTAAGTATGCTTATTATTTGTTCTTTTTCATTATAATTAAATATAGTTTTATATCCTTTAGGATTAATAACTGAAGCAGTTAATCCTGTTGTTTTATCTACATCATAATTTGTTTTGTTTCCTAGTGGATCTTCTACACATGTTAAAAATTTTCCATCTTTAGTATAATAGGATTTACTTTCAATAAATAATGGTGTTTCTAAATCTTCAAAGTAAAATACATTGTTTTCTTCTTTAGGTATAATAGTTAAGTTATTATCTAAATTCCCTAATGTTTTTGTTTCATCTATTTTTGGAGATATAGTATAACTTCCATTATCATTTTTTACTATACCAAAATTTATTTTCCTTTAAGTTCAAAGATATCTAAAACTTTTTTAATCATCTTTTTATATCTTTTTTTGTAAAAATAATCTTGATTATCCACTAAATATACTTTTTTCTCCTCCAAGCAAACGCCAACATGCAAAATGTCTTTATATTTATCACAGAAATAAATACTTTTAACATAATCATCAAAATCATCATTTTTTTTATTCACAATTAAAATTGCAATTAATTTTGTTTTTATATTATAAAACAATTTAATTTCTCTCAAAAAATTTTCTATTTTTTTATCTATATCTTGTCCCATAATTTTTGAATACTCTTCTATTCTAAACATGATTATGAAATCAAATAAAAGAAAGTTATTTTTATAAGTATAATAATATAGTTTTCCGTTAGAAACTTTAGTAACTTCTTTCTTATTATATTTTAAAATACTTAATCTTTTATTTAAAAACTCTAATAAATTTTCCACATCAATTATTTTAATATGGTAACTTTTATATTTAATTACATTATTTTTATCAAAACATTTATCATTCTTATAAAATAAGGAAATAAGCAATAATAAAAATCCAATTAATACGAATAAAATTAATGGTACTACTAAAATCACTCCGCCTATAAAGGTATTAAATCCTTCAAAAAAGATACCAATTAGTGGAAGTAAGAAAATATATATAATATCAAACAATAGTAAATTAAGAGCAAATCTTGGTCCATGTTTTACAAAATTATTTATAATAATATCAAATTTTTCACTTTTCATTTTTCTTTTCACAAAAATCCTTTTCAAATATATACATAAATTATATCAAAAATCACATATATCTATCAACTAAAAAATGAATATTAAAAAGTTAATTAAATCTAATTCAAAGTATAAAAACAATTCTTTTAAAATTTATTTCTAATGATATATATTATAATTAAAAGTTGGTTTATAAAATATATCTGGTTTATCAAATGGAACTTTATTATTGTCTTCTGAATCAATACTAATAAAAAATCCGAATAATCCAGAAATAAAAGACTGTTTATGTAACCTTTTACCATATTTACCAAACAAGCTTCCTTTAATAGTCGTCGGTTTAAACCAGCCATTATTTATTGGAACAATTTTGCTTGCAACCCAACTATTAAATAAACTTATAGTACCATTTTCAAATGTATCACTTAAAATATTTGTAGCAGATTGAGAAAAATTGTCTAAAGTTAATTTCTTTTTAGTAGTAGCATTCAAACTTGATAGAGGACTATATGAAATGACTTCATTTACAACAGATTCAACTAATGAGCCCATATAAGAAGATCCCAATGCGCTGCCAGTTGCTCCCATAGCTCCTCCAACCGCTCCTCCAATCGTTGCGCCCACAATATCTTTGTTCCATTTTTCGCCAGTAGCAACATTTGAAGCGACCTGTATTCCAAAACTTACTGCTGCATTTACAGCAGCACAAATAACAACCACAGCTACAGCAGAATCTCCTTGTATATCAGAAAAATTTATAAAATTATTTTCAGAATACACAAATAAATTATAATCTTTTATATTATTATTAAATAAAGAGTCAATATTAATAAATCTACCCCAAGTAGGATTATAGTATCTGCTGTTTAGATAATATAGCTCTGTTTCATTATCATAATAATAGCTTCTATATCTAAATGGATTTATTAATGCTATATTACTTTCATCTGTTATTTCATTTCCATTAGTATCTGTTACTGTTATTACTTTTCCCCATGAGTCATATGTATACGTTACTATTTGTTCAAAGTTAGAGTTATATAATCCTATTATGTCTCCTTGTAAATTCTTTTTATAGAAGTATGTTTGGTTATTATATTTTAATCCTATTATTTCGTTGTTGTCATATATATAGTATAGCATACATTAAACTTAAATTAAAGAAGAGTACTACTTCTTACATTCATTACTCTTCTAATCTTTTTTTTAATTTATTTAGTTCTTTAAATTTTATCTTCTTCTGATATTTCTAAAATATCTAATACTTGTTTTTGTATTTTTTTACATCTATTTTTTAATAAAAATTCATTAATATTTGATATATATATTCTTTTTCCTTTTAATGTTATTCCAACATGTAATAAATCATTATATTTGTCCCATACATATCCATCTTCACAGTATTTATCAAACTCATTATTTTTCTTATCTACTATCAACAATGTAATACATTTTGTTTTCATTTTACTTAAACTTTTATATTCTTTATAAAATTCATCTATTTTTTTATCTATAATTTTTTCTATACCTTTTATATATTCTTCTGTTCTTAAAACTACTACAAAATCTAATAATATAGGATTCTTTTTATTTACATATATATTTAATTCATTATTGTCTATTTTTAATTCTTTTTCTTTTACATAGTTATATTCTTTTAATCTTTTATTTAGATATTTTAATAGACTTTTATAATCTTTATGATTGCTTAAATATCTATATGGAATATTTTTATCTGGATTAAAGTTTTTATCAAACGGATAAAATATTTGTATTAACATCATTATAG
>CANSWR010000068.1 GCA_947650795.1 uncultured Bacillota bacterium
TTAAAAGTCTTGAAATCATTTTGCCATTTGCAGTTGTAGTATTTATTTCGTCATTAGCACAGTCAAGATAAGCATTATTGTCATCTAAAAAAGTTATTAGTTTTTCCCAGTCACATATACTTCTGGTTATTCTGTCTAGTTTTAGAGCAACAATAGTATTTATCTTTTTAGCTTTAATATCAGCTTTTAATCTTTCAAACTCTGGTCTATAATTACCAGTTTTAGCACTTATTCCAGCATCTTCGTAATAATCTACTATCTCATAGCCCTTAAACTTACAGAAAGTTTCTAATCGTTCTCTTTGTTCTGGAAGACTAAATCCCTCACGAGCTTGATCTTCTGTAGAAACTCTCATATACAATCCACATTTTTTCTTTTCTTCGTTCAATTTTCAAACCTCCTAGTATAAAATAAAAAGAGACATCAAAGTACACGAGTACTACTGACATCTCCTAAATCCATTTATCATAAACTAAAATATAATAATGCAATATAATATAATCTTTTCAAAGTACTCATAATTGTATAGCTTTTGACGAACAGCTATACATAATTTATTGACTATATTATATCACGATTTTAAGAAATGTCAAATATTTACAATTATATATTTTTCAAATATTCTTCTAATTCTGATAATTTAATCTTTTTAGTCAAGTTAGTAATATAAATGTCATTTGAATAATTGAAAACCAAAAAAGTAATATTTTTAATAATCACTCTATGTGGTTCAATATATGTAAGATTAGTTTTCTCTAGCTTTCTAATACTACCATTTACAAAAGTAGGGGTAACTTTAGAAAATTCACATATAAACTCTAGTCGCTGTTTTAGACATTCCTCAAATTCTAGTTCTTGCTTAATTATCTGCATATCAAACACCATCCTTTCTTGGATAGCATTTTTACAACAAAAAAATACCATCCATTTCTGAATGATATTTGTATCTATCTGTTCTATAAAAAGTTCGAACAGAAACGTCGTTGGTGCAGATGGCCGGAATCGAACCGGCACGGTTTATTCAACCGCAGGATTTTAAGGGGTTAAAGTTCATTTATAGATACTTTTAACTATTACTTTTTATTGATAGTTAAAGATACTCCCAAGCATATTAAAATCGGCACTTTTATTCATTTTTTATTCAAAAATTCAAAGATATTTAATTTTCTTAAAAATTTCAAAAATAAAATGATTTGTATACAAATTGTATACCGAATTTTAAAATCAAAAGCCAATTCCTTTAACATGAAAATAAAAATTGAAAGGATGATTTATGTATGAAAATTGAATACACAAAACAAGGAGATTATTATTTGCCAAATTTAATACCATCACAAAATTTGAAGAATTTTGAAATTGGTAGGTTTGGAAGAATGAGATTAAAATTTTTAAAAGAGCAGAAAAAATCAGAATATATTATTTTATTTATGAACAATAAACTGCAAGAACATCTATTAGAAATTGATAAAACTACTAATGATAGGTTTGAATTTTTAATGAAACAATTAGTTAAAAAAGAAAATATTACAGAAGAATTAAAATCAACTGACCAACTAAAATGGGTCGGACTTATGAATAACATTAAGAATTCTGTTGATGAAATAATACTAAAAGAATTAATTTATGTGTAGAAAAGAGGTAAAAAATGATGGAAGAAATAAGATTATTTGATATAAATTCTATTGAACTAAATGAGTTATTTGATAGTGTAAGAATGGAATTGAAAAACAAGAATGATGATTATAAAAAGCTAAAAAAACAATACCATGATATTATGGATAGATTTCCAAATTTGCAATTAATTTTTGAAGATGATGAAGTATTTGAACTGAATAAAGAAGAATGTAAAATGCTTCAAAAAATTATTCAATTAGGGTTAAAAATTGATGAACTAGAAGAATATTCTATCTTCTTTTTAGGTGGTAAAGAAACATATTTTTACTTTAATAAAATAGGGATTCTAAAAGAATAACAAAAAATATTGTCCTAGCAAGCAATGAATTTGTCTTCCCGCACAAATTCAAAATAAATGGGGACACTCCAATCCCCATTTAAAATTATATTAAGAAAAGAGGTGTTATAATTGAGAAAAAGAGATATTAAAAAAATTTTTTATTTTAATGAAAAAGAAAACAAAAGATTTAAGAAAAATGTTTTAAAATCAAATTTATCAGGAAGTAGTTATCTTAGAAGTCTTATTACAAATTATCAGCCTAAAGATGCTCCTTCTGGTACAATTCTTTTACCAATAATAGCTGAACTAAAATCTGTTGGAAAAACCGTAAATGAAATCGCAAGAACTGCAAATAGATTTGACTTTATAAATACGAGATATTGTAATAGAGTAATCGAGAGAATAGATGTTATGAGTGACAAGATAAGAGAAAAACTTATAACTACAAAATAAAATATAGCAATCCTATACTTATCATATTTAAAAGTATAGGATTGTAAAATAATTTTACAAAATGCACAAACTTTTGTTTACTTATGATTTATAATATGTTATACTTTGAAAAGCGAGGTGAGATTATGAATGATGAAATTCACAATAATATTGAAGAAACTGAAAATTTATTAAATAGTATCAATAATTCTGATGCTATTCAGTTTTCTGAATGGACTAAAGAAAAATCTAATTTAAGGTACAATGGAAAACTTCCTGAATTTCCAATATATAATAATTTTATTTACTGGTGTAATCTTAGAATAAATATTGGAAGTGAGCAAAATAAATTAAGACCTGTTTTAATATTAAGAACTTCTAAGAATTCACCTATCTGTACTATTCTTCCACTAACAACTAAAAGATTACAAGATGGTTTTTGGTTTCATATTGATTTAGAAGAAGTCGACTCTACTGTTTTAGTTGAGCAATTAAAGGTTGTTAGTAAAATAAGAATTACAGATCCATATAGAAAAAAAGGACAATTAGTTACTATTTCAGCAAATCACTGGAATAAAATTAATTCACAACTTGAAAGTTTATATAGGTTAAGCCCCCTAAAAGATGAATAAAATTTTGAATTTTGCTTGACTTTCTGGCATGGAATAGTTTATAATTAAATTAATAAAACATTAGTGTCCGTTCTGAAAAGAACGTAATCATTATAATCCGATAGCTCAAAAGGCTATCGTTTTTTATTGCATATAATATAAAATTTTTCATATACTATTATTACATTAGTGTCCATAGCATTTATGCTATGTAAGTCATTAGTAAAAGGAGAAAATCTGAAATATTGATTTTCTCTTTTATTTGATTAGCTATTATTTAATTCATCTAGTTCTTCAGTTACATTTTCCCAAGGATATACAGAAACTAAATTATAGTTAATATTTAACTTGTTACATTCTTCTTTCGATAATTCTTTCATTTCATTTGTAGTCATTGCCCAAGTAGTAAAACATATATTTTTTACACTGTCTTTATATGTATAATCTCTAGTTAAAGAAACATATATAATTTTTGCATCTTCTCCAAATTTTTCTCTTATCATTTTAACAGCAATATTAGCAGTTTCTCCAGTAACATGATTTCCCTCTACTAATAAGATACACTCATTTTCATTAATTGAATTATCTTTTGAGTAATCTAATCCAATTTTAGTATCTATACCATGAGTTTCATGATTGTGTTTTAATTGTATTGGCAACATATCTATAACATTAAACATATGCGATAGTTTTATTGCTGGAACTCCACCTCCACGCATTATAGGTGCTATATATTTAATTGATAGATTATTAGATTTTAAGTAGTTATTTACATCTTTATAAATCTTATCTATAAAACTGTCTATCCTTTCCTATGAAATTAAATCTAAATCTTTTTTAGTATATATGTATTTCATAAAGTACCTCCTAATATATTCTTAAAATTTTAATCCTTCATCAATAGGATATGTATTTAATTGTGGGATAAATTTATGCTCTTTATTTGCTTCTTCGCACTTTTTTCTCTCTTCAATATTAATACAACATATAAGATTAATAATTAAAGAACGAATGGTTTTTAGTAGAAATAATACAATATCATATAATTCTTCAGTTGAAATATAAAAAGCTAACTTATCGTCAAAACTTTTTTGCTTTTCTTTTAAAATCTTTACTTCCCCTATAGTAAGTATTGTTTTTAGATATTTGTGTTCTAAAGAGTTTCTTATTTTACTAATTTCTGTTATTTTCGGATTTGGCGATGTTTTCTTTCCTTCTATAAAGTCCTTATATATCCAATAGATTCCATATAATCCCCAATTGCTATTTATTTTTTCTTTTATTGGATTATTATATTTATATATAATTTCGCCATTTGCCTTTTTCTTTGCTATATACCATATACTTTTATAATTCACATCATATTCTTTTATTCCAATTTCAAAATATTCATTTAAGAAAAATGCTACTTTATCTAATATTGAATACAAACTCCTAAAAGTCATTCTCATTTTATAGTTATAAATAGAATATGTTGCAAAATCAAAGGCATCTACTAAATGATTTTCTTTATCAGAAAAGTGTTCTGTTTCTCTAGGTTGAATAGATTCATATAAAAGATATCTTGAAGATATAAATTCCTGCTTTATTTCATTCATTAGACCAAAATATCGCATTTTTTGATCATCTTTTACATTCATAATCATATTAGGCAAATGCATTATGTCTCTCCACACAACATCATTAGTTAAAATATCATTTAAAGGATTTAAGAATAAGCTATTTTGTGCACACCATTGCCTATAATTTCTTTCTTCTTTATCTAAAACAGGAAAATCATCAAAAGTCAAACTATTATTCAAAAATTCCTTTGTGTATACTTGTTCTATTTGAGTACAATATTTATTAAAGTCTTTTTCAGCATAGTCAAATAAATTCCTTTTATCTTGGAATGCTTTTTTTAAATATCTATATGCTTCATGATCTAATATAACTTGATGTGAATTATCATATATAATTCTAGAATATAAAAATATTGCCATACCAAGATTACCATTAGCCATAGCAAAATTAGGATATATATCTAAAGCTTTCTTATAATATTCTATTCCTTCATTTCTTCTATTTACTTCATCAAACAAATTTCCTAAATTAGTATATACTTTTATTGATATTTCACTAGGAATATCATTTTCTTCAATCATATCAACAGCTTTTCTTAAATAGAAAAATGATTGCTCTAAATTATACTCAATTTCTTCAACAGAAAGTCTATTTGTCCCAATTTGAATATAATCGCCATGAGCAGTTCCTATTGAGTAATATAGATTACATTTTGACATTTCATCTAATTCTGAATTTAATAATTCTAATGCAGATTTAAAATTATTTTTAATCTTATCCAAATTTTTTTCATCAAAAGCATTATCAAATTCTTTACATATTTTTTGTACTCTTTTATCTATAAATAATTTATTCATTTCATATTCCACCATTAATAATTAATTTATATAATCCTTGTATTCTAGGACTTTTTCTATAAGTATCAAAATCAGATACATACTTCCATCCAAATTTTTCATATAATCCATGATGTTTTGTATATAAATATATTTCATTAAACTCTAAGTTTTTCTCTGCATTTTCTTTTACTGTTTCCATCATTTTTCTACAAAGCCCTTTATTTCTGTATGCCTCATCTATATATACATTCGCAAGCCAAGGATATATATCTGGTCTAATACTCAAATCTTCATAAGCAAATTGATACATTCCAACTATTTTATTATCTACAAATATGCCATAAGTTTGTGGTAATCTATTTTCTTGTAAACTATGTTTCATAAAACATTTAACTTCTTCAAATACATATCCATCTTCTTTGCCCCACCAATTATACATCCATTCGGTAATAGTATTTAAAGTACCATCATCAGTTTGTACAATTTTTTTTACTTCTACATTATTCATTATCTTTTCCTCCAAATCTTTTCTCATAAATATATCCTATTTCACTTGATGTGTTTCCACATTTATCGGGTTCTCCGTTATTAATCACTTTTTCATATACTTTCTCACAACCACAAGCTTCATAAAATTTGAAATTACAAGATTCATCTGTTAGTATTTGA
>CANSWR010000069.1 GCA_947650795.1 uncultured Bacillota bacterium
CTTAAATTGAAAAATGGAAAGAAAATTGTGTCTAAAAACTTGACATAAGTCCAATAATTAAAAAGTATGAAATCTTTGTGAAGGAAACATCAATATTGAAAGATATATATTTAACCATAATTAATAGTGACACTTATAGAGAAATCAAAATAAATATGATATTACAATGTATAGAGGGCTTCTATAGATGTATTTATGATAAGAAGAAACAACTATCCTATAAGCAAATTTTAGAAATTGTTTTTCTTAAAAATAATTATTGCAAAAAAGTATTATCTAATTTAGATAAAAGAATAGTAGTAATTAATGGTAAAAATGAAAATATATTTTTATACAAAGCTAAAAATCATAGAAATTATTTTTCGCACCTTAATATAAATGAGAGAAAAAATATGTTTGAAAAAATGCAAATAAACTATGCATATTGGAAAATTATACTTGTTTATAGGTTGCTATTATTAGAATACTTAGATGTAAAATATGATAAAAAACTATTGAATGAAATAATTATAGATATAAATAATTATAAAAAGAAAAATAAGATTAGGTTAAATCTATAATTTCTATCAATTTTTAACTAATCTTTATCTAATTTATAGTAAATAAGGTTAAAATACTGTATAAAATAATATCAAGAAATGGGGATTACGAGGTAAAATATTATGGATAGAAATATAATAGATTATAGTAAAAGGTATGGCGTTAGAAAAAATTATGATTTAATTGCGGAATCATATGGCAAAGATTTTGGTACTTATATTGAAGATTTAGATATTTATGAAGAGTTTGAAAAACATTTGTTTGAAAACGCTTAAATTTTAGATTTAGGCTCAGGAACTGGCAGAACTTATTCATATTTTAATGCAAAAAGCTATCAATATATAGGATTAAACTTTTCGAAAGAAATGAAAAATATCGCACATAGAATACATGGAGAATTTTCTTATATCATCGAGTGATATGGGATAAATCTGCAATATAAAACTCACACCTTGTGTGAGTAATTCTCTCAATGGAGCGAGTGTCGTAGATATCTACAACTCTTCTCCAATAATAAAATATCTTCCGTTACTACTAATAATATACCACATTTTTAGTGTTTATGGAATATGTTTTTATGTTATTTTGCTTTATAATTAGGTAATAATCCTAGTCCTTTAAAATATTTCGTGATATAATATTTTCATTAAGGGATAGTGGTAAAAATGGATAATGCTTTCTTAGAATATGTTTGTAATATAGTAGCTGATACAAATAATGGATTAACTGGCTCAGAAATTATTAAGTATTGTAATAAATATGCAATAGAATACAACATTTCAATACCTGTTGACAATATAGAAATGTTAAAGACTACGCACAAAGATTTTATTTCTAATAAAAGAATAGCATTGAAAAAAAATCTTGAAGTTTTTTCTTTAGAACAACAATTAGAAATAATAAAATTTTTATGTTCTTTACCTAAATTTAGTAGTAACAATGAAATTGGAGAATTATTAATAAAAATGAATTTAAGATTTAAAAATTATAATAATCAAGAACTTAATAAAAATATTAATGAAACAAAACATTGGTTAAGTAATTACCCTAAATCGTTAAAACTATATAATGAAGCATTACAAAAATATGAGCAAGGAATATATCAAAGAAATATTTTAGATGACATGAGATTATCCTTAGAATTATTGTTAAAAACACTTTTAAATAATGAAAAATCATTAGAAAATCAATTTCAATTAATTGGAAAAGAATTTAAAAATAAAAGTGTTTCTACTGAAGTTACACACTTATTTAATAAATTATTAACATATTATAGTGATTACCAAAACCATTATATAAAACATAATGATATTGTAAAAACAAATGAAATTGAATTATTAATAAATCAGACAAATACTTTGATGATATTTTTAATACAAACTTTGGGATAATTATTGTGGTGAATAAAATGACAGAGAAGAAGTATTTAAAAGATAATAAAGAATTAATGAAAACATATAATTACAATAAAAATATTAATATAAATTTGGATACTTTAACATTAGGCTCTAATAAAAAAATATGGTGGATTTGCGATAAAAATCATGAATGGGAAACTTCTGTTAGTCATAGAACACGTGGTCAAAATTGTCCATACTGTTCTGGACATCGTGTTCAAAAAGGTTATAATGATATTTTTACCACTCATTCATTTTTAAAGAAAGAATGGGATTATAGTAAAAATCAATTTGATCCTACTACTATTTCGGCTGGTTCAGATAAAATGACTTATTGGAAATGTTCCAATGGACATAGTTATAAGATGAGAGTTAGTCATAGAACAAGTAATCATGGTTGCCCATATTGTGCAGGAGTTAAAACTCTTAGTGGATTTAACGATTTGGAAACATGGTGCAAAGAAAATAATAGTAATTTATTAAATAGATGGGATTATATAAAAAATGCAAAAAATCCATCCGAGTATCCAAGAACAAGTAGTGAAATGGTATGGTGGAAATGTGAAATTTGTGGTTTTGAATATAAAAATCGTATTGAATATGAAACAATAAATATAAATTGTCCAGCATGTAATAGAAGAAATCAAACATCATTTCCTGAACAAACTCTATATTTTTATATTAAGAAAATCTTTTCAGATGCGATAAGCAGTTATAAAAATGAAGAAATAAGTGAAATTGATATTTTTATTCCATCTAAAAAAATAGGCATTGAGTATGATGGCAAAAGATGGCATAATAGCCAAAAAGTAATTGATAGAGAAATTAAAAAGTATAATTTATGTAAATCATCTGGTATTAAACTAATTAGATTTAGAGAAGAAATTTTAGGTAATGAACACTTAATTGCAGATGAAACATATAAATCTTCCTATAATGAAGATTTAAAAATATTTTCAAATGAAATTGAATCCTTTTTACATAAGTTTTCAAAAAATATAGTTGTAAATATTGATTTAGATAGAAATAAAATTTATGATTTATATATGTCAAATATTCGTGATAAATCACTAGAAAATAATTATCCTAAAATCAGTAGTGAATGGGATTATGATAAAAATTACCCTATAACTCCAAAAATGGTATATTCAACATCTAATGATAAATTTTACTTTAAATGTCCAAAAGGTCACTCATATCTAATTTCTATAGGTAATAGAACATTAAAAGGAAGTAATTGTCCTTATTGTTCTAACAAAAAAATTTTAAAAGGTTTTAACGATTTGTCTACAACTAATCCTGAAATATTAGATGAATGGGACTATGATAAAAATATTTTAAAACCTGATGAAATCGTAAATGGGTCTAACAAAAAAGTGTGGTGGAAATGTAATAAATGTGGAAAATCTTATGAACATTCTCCAAATGAACACATTAGAATGAAAAAAGGTTGCAAATATTGTAATGGTGGAGTATCAAAAAAAGTAAATCAATATGATTTAAATGGTAAATATGTTGCTACATATGATAGTTGTTCTATTGCTGGAAAAATATTAAATGTATCTCCAGCCAATATATCAAGAGCTTGTTTAAATAAAAAACTATGTTTAGGTTATCAATGGAGATATTTAGATGATATTTTTGTAATCAATAAAGATATAGAGAAATATAATAAACTGTTTAATAATAAAGAAGTATCTCAATATACCAAAGATGGAAAATTAATTGCTACCTATGAAAGCATGACATTGGCTCAACAACAAACAGGTATCAAATCTATTTGGAGAGTTTGTAATGGACAAAGGAAAACTGCTGGTGGATATATTTGGAAATATACAAAATAAAATTATGAATTATTAAAAGTGTGTAGATAAAACACACTTTTTTACATACTATAGGGTTTGAAAATAATTTAATCTAAAATTATATTTGTAAATCATCATGATTATGATTCTTATGTTTATAATTTTCTTTATTCCAAATATAGTCATCTTTTATACTCTCAATAGTATCATCACTAAATATTCCATGTTCGTATAAATCTTTAGAAAAATTCCAATAATCTTCACGTTCTTTATCTTTCCCAAACATTCTATGCTTAATAAACTTTACTAATCGACTAAATAAATTTTTAAAGTAATCAACCATTTCTTGAAGATGCTTATTATCTTGTTTAAGTTCTTTAATTTCTTTATTCTTATTATCAATATTTTTAGATAAAGTATCGACTTTAAGAGATAATGCTTTGTTATTTTCAGTTAGTATCTTAATTTTTTCTCTATTTTCTTGTAGTTCAGTATCAACATTATTTAAGGTTACTGACAATATTTCAGTTTTCTTAAAATCTTTGTTAATATCTTTGACTTTATCAACATATTCAATTATTTTATTTTTATCACTTTCTGAAATAGTGTAAGTATTTTTAACAATAGGCGCTTTTTTAAGATTATTGATAGTATCTTTAATATCAGTTGTACTTTTGTCTAATTCATTAGACTTTTTACTAGCAATTTCTAGTGTTTCTTTATTCTTATCAAGTTGCTCTTTCATTGCTTGATAGTTAGTCATATCTTTAACATTTATATCTTTATTTCTACCTTTTTCTTTTTTCTTTAAAATGTTATTAAGTCCATATTCTTTATTAAAACTAGCAATACATAAAGTCCTCATTTTATCTTGAATAGTTCGTAAACTATCTCTAGTAAAAACATCCCCTTTACCAACTTGTTTACTCATACCATTTTTATTTTTGTATTTTATAGGTACACCTACAATATGAAGATGTGGGCTAGTTTCATCATAATGAATAATCGCACTTGCTATTTTAAAGTCAGGAACTAACTCTTGTAAATCATTAAGTTGTTCTTTAAAAACATTAGTCATTTTATGCTTAAATTCATCATCTTTTGTATCCCAGTATTTCTTATCTCCAAGTTCTATAATAATCTCACAAGCAATGTCATTTTTAGAGTTTTCACTTATCTTCTTAAAGTAGTCAGTAATCTTTCTATCATCTCTTTTTTGTTTAGAATTATATTCATCCACTGATTCTTTAAATTCTTTCTCATATAGTTCTTTAACATCGTTATAAAGTGAAGTAGTACCTTTTATTATTTCTATCAAACTTGCTAATATAAATCAAGTACTTTTTATGAATTTTTATAACTTTTTTTA
>CANSWR010000070.1 GCA_947650795.1 uncultured Bacillota bacterium
TAACAATTTCATCTTTTTTTATGTCAATCATTATTTTTACCTAAACTCAAATTTTGTTTTTCCTGTTATAAGTCTCTTTTATTCTCACCATTTAAAAATATTGGTTTTGTTAATTGTTTTATTCTTTCTATTATTCTTCTTGCTTTTACTTTTTCACTTCCTAATGATGTCTGTGATAGATGTTCTTCAAGTTCTTCTAAATTAAAGTTAGATGTAAAGAATGTTATTTTATCATTATCCATTCTTGATTGAAGGATACTTCCTAATATTTCATCTCTAGCCCATGCTGTGTTGTTTTCAGCACCTATATCATCTATTAATAATACATCACATCTTAATAATTTGTTATAAATTTGGTCAAAGCATTCTTTGTCTGAGTCTTTAAATGATGATTTTAATTCTCTTAATAGTAATGGGTAATATACACTTACACAAGTTGATCCTTTTCTACTTAATTCATTTAATAAAGCATTTATTATGTAACTTTTTCCACTTCCAAATGAACCATATAGATATATTCCTTTTTTATTAGGATATTCTTTTATAAATTCTTTTATATATTTTAATACTTCTTCTCTTGCTTTGTCATCTAGTAATATGTTACTCATTTTAGCTTTTCTTAAACTTTTTGCTGTTTCATAGAATGTAACTTGACTAAGAGTTTTAGTATCTTCTTTTTTATATTTACAAGGTGTATATGAAAAAATTAAGTAATCATTTTCTACTATTGGATAGTTTACATAACCTTTGACTTCTAAACTACAATAATCTAAGTTTTTACAGTTTTTGCATTTTTTTAAATCTTTTACTGTTGATTCTAGTTTACTAGTGTATTTGCTAAGTATTTTTTCATCTAAGGCAAGCTTAAAAGCTAGATTTGCAAAGTCTTTATCTTCTAATGCAAGTTTATAGTTTTTTAATGTCGATGCTTTAAAATCTTTTTTATTATTTACTAATTCATTAGTGTTTTTCATACAAACTCCTTTAAGAATCCTTCAAGTTCTTCTTTTACTTCTGTATTCATACTTTCTTTATCTTTTTTCTCATTAAACCAAACTGGAAGTGTTTCTTCTTTTTTTACTACTTTAATATTTTGTTTGACTTTTTTTAATTTTTTATGAGACTTTTCTGCATAGTCCATAGCTTCTTTTGCTGTTTCAATATTTGCTCTTTTCCATTCCCCTGCGATTGTTTCTACAAAACCTCTTACTAATCTATTGTTTTGTGTTCTTAAAACATAATCGATTAATACGTTACAAACTGCTGGATTTAATTTTAATTCAACTATTAACATTTCTAATATTTTCATGTCTCTTGACGTAGGTCTGACCCCTTTATATTTACTTTTTAAAAAGTCATATGGTCTAGTTGTTTCAAACACTTTTATAATTCTTCCAAGTTGAGAGTTATCTCCTTTAGGACTTCTTAAATGCTCTGGTTGATTTTTAAATATTAAACTAGGTAATCTTCCATTATTATTAAATTCATAAAATTTTCTTACATTTTCTTTTAATGTTTCTTTATCAACTAATCCTTTTTCGTTTATACTAACTTTTGTCATGTCTGCCATTGTAAATGGGTCCATGTTATATAAAAATGCTAGGTTTGTTATAAGTTCTCTTACACTTTTAGTAAGTGCTTTTTCATTAAATAATGATGAAGGCATACTACTTATAAATGCGTCAAAGTCAAACATCATTTCATATGAAAATGGAAGTTTCATTTTTTTAACTACTTCGTCGTTGTTTTCTAATTCAAAGTTTGAGTAACTTATGCTTTTAAACGTCATATCAAACGGACTAGTTATTTCTGTGTAACCATTTAAGTTTACTTTGGGTACTTTAAAATAATTTTTTATTCTTGTATATTCTTCTTTTCCAACATTGTTATAAAATACCATATTAAATATTGGATGAGAGAAAAATTCATGTACACTTAGCGGACTATAAAGTTCATAAACATATGAATTAATGTTACCTTCAAGATAGTATGTTCTCATGAGGCCTATTCCTTCTAATTTTATTCTGGCATTTTTTATGTTTTCTAAGTTGTCTCCTAAGTTAGTCATAAGGTGGTGATGTGTTAGTTCATTACTGAGAAAATTGTTTGCTTTTAATTCATTATATAAAGTATTATATAGTGTTACTGCTGTGTTACCTATTATTGGCATATAAAGCATTGATAATACTAGTTTATCTTCTTCATTTAGTAAACTTTTATTTATCACTTGATACATGTCTGCTGGAAGTAATGTAACACTTTTCATAATAATCACCTTTAATTTTATTTTATATTAATTGTTTAGCTTTATCAAGAAGAAAATGGGTATTGTTATTATTTAATCAAACTAATTGTTTTTAGAGACATTAAAACCCTCATTTCATTTAAAATGGGGTTTTTGATAATATAACTTTAAGTTAGTGTTTTAATAATTATTCAAAGAATTTGCTTATGGGAACGTTTAGTGTTTCACTTATTTTATATAAATTATATATTCCTACTCCTTGATTTATATTTTTGCTTTCTAATGCGCCTATCATTGAAACTGATACTCCTATTTTTTCTGCTAATTTCTCTTTGTGACATATATCCTCCATTTGCATTATACATTAATCTATATTTTCTAATATTATTTCCTATCTTTTCGTTGAATTCTTTTTCATTCATTTTTTTCCTCCTTTTTTTACAAGTGTCTAGCAGTACGAACTCACTTTTTATTTTAATACCACTAGACACAGGTAGGAATCAGCACTTAGGATTCTCTTGGGTTTTAGTGCCGATTGTTTTTACGAGTTCTTTATTGTATATGGATTATTTCCTGTTCCAGTACCTCCAGTTACTGTTACTGTTGATTTTACCGAGATTACTGGTCGTATAACTCCAGTATCGTTGATGTATGGGACACTCAAGCTGCCAGGATTAGTTGAACCACCCATAATGAACACGTGCGTCCATGCGCCGTTCCACCAAGATGGACTCATTGTCCTAATAGTGAAACTGGAATATTGCTAAAAATCGCATAATTTCAGTACAATTCACAACATTTTAAAATAATATAAATAACTTAGAAACTATACTTTTTTTGCATTTTTTTATTCCATTTTGTCCAAAATCCGTCCGTAAAAATTAGATGTTATGCAAATGTTTCTAAATATTTATTAAAAATATCATTTCTTACTACAAAATAATTTATTACACATCAAATTTACAATAACTGTAAATTTAACAAGAAATTATAATAAAGTAGATATTTATTGGTACATACTTACAATTAAATATTTTTTCAAAATTTTAGTTTTTTGGTACAAAAGTAAGCATTTTGACTATTAATTTTAAGTCCATTTGTTATAACAATTGTCATATAACGTGTATTATCAATTACATTCTAACTGATTTTATGTATGACTAAAGTAAGACAAAAAGAAAATTGTCAGACATTTTAAAATCTTTGAACCCCTTTATTTTAGGTACAAACTATCCACTGGATAGTTGTTTGTCAGACTTACTTATCCTGCTTAAAAATCTTACACTGCTTGGTACACTTTATTATATTTTTAAATATCAATTTACTTTTATTTTAGGTACACGATTTATAAATATAGACTAAATTAAAAAAATATTTTTATTCAAAATATAAAAGAGGATTTCTCCTCTTAAAATATAATTTACTATAACTTTTTAAAAACTAAAATATTCTAATAAATACCATAATACATTTTTTCAAGTTTTTTCATTGCCATGCTATCTTCTAATCCTGCTTCCAAATAATTTTCAAACTGAGTAATATAATCAAGATTAGAATTTATAATTTCAACTAAATATAGGTATTCTAATATATCATCACTACCATGTGAAATAAAATCTTCCTTTAATATTTTATCATTTTCGGAGACTAATCTTTTTAATAATTCAAATATTTTTATTTTAAATTTTATAAGCATAGTACTACCTTTTAAATAATTTTCAAAATCTTCTTGATGGTATACAGGAAAATTTCTTTTAATTAAATCAGTATAATATCTTAAACATATTTCCTTTGCAGTATCTAATAGTTTGCGAACTACATAATTCTCTATTTGTTCTTTTGTAAGTTCAGTTTTTAATTTAAATAAATTTTGTTCTAATTCTTTATCATTTTTAGATAAAGTAAGTTTTTCAAATAATCTTGAAACTTGATTTTTTAAATTATCTTCTTTAGTAATTTCTTCGCAATATGCTAGAGCATCATTATAAGTAGTAAATATAGCAGGATTTCTACTCATATATGAACTTAAATCTTCTATTAAATCATAATGTAATTCTCCACTTTTTAAAGACATAAATAACGATGATTTATAAGGATCACCGTAACCAGTATCAAAATCATATGACTTTCCAATTTTTACTAAAATATCAAATTCGCTTCCATTTAAAGTAGAATAATTCTTAATGTATAAATCCCTAGTTTGGTAATTTATAAATTTTCTAAATAGTCTGATTTTCATTATTTTACTTTTTTCATTTAACGATAACTTTCCCCTTGTATTAAAATTATCATACATTTTTAATCCCCCTTTAAGCCAATACTATTGTACCATAAAAAAACACAAGTTGTCAAATTATGTATAAAAATCAATAGTAAAACTATTAATAAATTAATTTGAAATTATTTAAATTATTACGATAAATATTTTTAATTTTTTTGAGCTGTTTTGTCCAAAATACGTCCATAAACACTTTTTAAAGTTTTAAAACATAAAAAAATCCAATAAATATGGACAAAATCTTATATGTTAGAAATAAATACCGTTGGACTCATTGTCCACCACCAGTATGATCCAGTAGAACTGCCTCCAGTTTTATTTAGATCATAATATGCATTTGAATTATTTGTTTGATATAAACCACCTGCCATTACTACCTCATCAGCTGTCATTAATCCAAATCCATCTTTAAATTGATCACTTGTGTGACAAGAGAGTGTTGGAATAGGAGTTGCATTTGTATTTGATAATCTTGTATGTCCTGCATAATTAAATATGCCATTTGCATTATATGAACCACTTGTTATGTTTCTATCATTACAATATACTGCACTTGTATTTATATATGCTT
>CANSWR010000071.1 GCA_947650795.1 uncultured Bacillota bacterium
TCTTGTTATTAATTATGAGTATTAAAAAAAGACACCATTAATTTGGTGTCTACCAACAACTGGTAGACATTTAGCAATGCTAAATGCTCCCTAGATATATATTATCATATTTAATTTTAAAAAGCAATTACGTTGCAGATTTTATACAATATTATATTTGTTATAATTATTGCAACAAAAAATATTTGTAAATGCAACTTAAAATATGTGTTATGTTATTAAAAATTAGAGTAAAATTAAAGGTATGGAGGAAAGGAAAATGCTAAAATTAAAGAAAGTATCAAAGTTTTATTATTCTAAAGGAATGGTCGCAACAGGGTTTACCAAAATAAGTTTAGATTTTAAAATTGGAGAATTTATAGCTATAACAGGAGAAAGTGGTAGTGGGAAATCAACACTTTTAAATGTTATAAGTGGACTTGATTCTTATGAAGAAGGGGAAATGTATATTAATGGCTTAGAAACTAGTCATTATACTGAGAAAGATTATGAGGTTTACCGTAAAAAATATATAGGTAATATCTTTCAAAATTTTAATCTAATTGCCAGTTATACAGTTTATCAAAATGTAGAATTAGTTTTACTTATCAATGGTTATAAAAGGAGTGAAATTAAAGAAAAAGTTTTAAATATTATAAAAGATGTAGGATTATCTAAATATAAAAATACTAAAGTTTCTAAGTTATCAGGTGGTCAAAAACAACGTGTTGCAATAGCTAGATGTTTAGCTAAAGAAACTCCAGTAATAATCGCGGATGAACCTACAGGCAATTTGGATTCGAAAAGTGCTACATCTATTTTAAAATTGCTAAATGAGATTAGTAAAGATAAATTAGTGATAGTAGTAACACATAATTATGATCAAGTTGAAGAGTATGTTACTAGGAAAATTACAATGCATGATGGTAGGGTAATAGAAGATATAAACTTGAAAGAAGTAGAAAATAATGAAAATGTAGAAACTGCAAAATATAAGGAGACAACTGTTTTAAATAAATTGAGATTAGGAATAAGAAATACTTTTAATATAATACCTAAATTTGTTCTTTTACTATTTGTTTATATGTTTATAGTGTTTTCAGTTTCAGGAACTTATTCATCATTTCAAAAAGGAGAATATGAATCATCTAAAGAAATGTATAATTCATACTTTTCAAGTTTTAATGCTAATAAAAGGATATTATTAAAAAAGCAAAATAATGAATCATTTAATAATGAAGATTATGAAAGTATTAGTAAAGTAAGTAATATAGATTATCTACTTAAAGATGATTTGTCATATGATAGGGACTTTTCGGTATATAATGATTTTGTATATTTATATGGGTCTGTTTCTAGCTTAGATTTATTTGATGGTAATTTAGATGTAGGGAGGATGCCTGAAAAAGATAATGAGGTAGTTATTTATGCTAATAAAAATGATTATCAAATATCTAATATGCAAGATGAAATATTTAATAATGAGTTTATGTTTGATGAATTAATTGATTTTAGTAATAATGAACATTATAAAGTTAAAATAGTTGGTATAAAATATAGACAAATTGGATATAGTACTAATTTTTATGTTAGTAATAATATTCTTGATAAAATCAAAAATTATATTTATACATATGATAATGAAACTAGTTATACATATGCTGGTAGAACTTATACTTCTAATTTTGATGATTATTTTACTTCTTTAAGACCTAATTATAATGTACCTAAAGGAGAAGCTTTTATTAGTGTAGATAAAACTTATGATTGTAAATATAGTAAATGTATTAATTATGATTTTAATGTAATATCTAAGAATAAGTATTATTCTAATAGTTTAAATCTTAAAATAACAAAAGAGTATAATAAAAATAATTTTAATAGTTTAACTCAATTAAATTATGATGAATATAATGGAGCAGTATTTATTAATCCAGAAGATTTTGAGTCTTTGTTTAAGGGTGAAAATTATCAGGCTAGTGTGTTTGTAAAAGATGATAAAATTGTTAAAGAAACAGAATCTCAATTAAAGAAATTAGGTTTTGATACATTTTATATTTTAGATGGTGTAAGTGAAGATATTGGTACAAAGATTATTAGAATAACTAAACTAATAGTTTTATCAATATTGATAATCGTATTGTTTTTTGTCTCATATTTTGTAATTAAATTAATATTAAAATCAAGAAATGTATATTTTAGTACTATTAGAATGTTAGGTTCAAGTTCAAAAACTGCTAAAAATTTATTAGATATAGAACTCAATATGATTAGTAATATTAGTTATTTAATATTTATAGGTTTAATATTGTTATCTAAAACAAATTTAGTGAATTTTGAATATATAAGGGATTTAGCAGAATTTCTTACAATAAAAGAATATATTATTATTTATGTTATTTTAGTACTTATGAGTTATTTAACAAGTACTAGATATGCTAGTAAATTATTTAAGAAGAGTGCTATGAATACAATTAAGGAGCGTGTATAATATGATAAAAATTAATAATGTTAATAAATATTTTAATCGTCATAAAAAGAATCAAATACATGTTATTAATAATACTTCATTAACTTTAGATGATATAGGACTAGTTGCTCTTCTAGGGCCTAGTGGATGTGGAAAGACGACACTTCTTAATACTATAGGTGGTTTAGATAAAGTAAATAGTGGTTCTATTTATGTTAATAATGAAAAAATTACAAAAAGAAGAGTTAAAAAAATAGATGAAATTAGAAGTTTAAATATTGGATATATATTTCAAGATTATCATTTGATTAATGATATGAGTGTTTTTGATAATGTAGCAATGCCCCTTAAAATGAATGGCATTAAAGATAAAAATGAGATTAAGAAACGCGTTAATTATGTCTTAGAAAGAGTAGGAATGTATAGATATAGGAATCGACCTGCCGAGATGTTATCTGGAGGAGAAAGACAACGTGTAGGAATAGCAAGAGCAATTGTTAAGAATCCAAAAATAATTATAGCAGATGAACCTACAGGTAATTTAGATTCTAGGAATACTATAGAAGTTATGAATATTATTAAATCTATTAGTAAAGATAGATTAGTTATTTTAGTAACTCATGAAAAAGAGCTTGCACAGTTTTATGCTACACGTATTATTACTTTATCAGATGGAGTTATACTTGATGACAAAGAAAATATTCATAATGATGACTTAGATTATAAGATGGATGGAAAGATATATTTAAAAGACATTAAAAATAAAGTAACAACTAATATTAAAAATCTATCAGTTAATTATTATAATGATAATAATGAGAAATTAGATATAAATATAGTTTTAAAAAGTGGTAATATTTATATTGAAACGTCAAATAAAGAAAAGGTTCAAGTAATAGGTGAAGATAGTAACATAGAGTTAGTAGATGATAATTATAAAAAGATTTCAAAAAGTATTTATGAAGATTATAAGTTTGATTTTAAGGAATTTTCAGATAGTAATATAAAGGAAAAGTATTCAAGTATTTTTAATGTTTTTACATTACTTAAGCAAGGTTTTAAAAAAGTTTTTGGTTATGGATTTATTAAGAAACTTTTATTAATGGGATTTTTTGCTTCTGCTATGTTTATTATGTTTAGTGTTTCTACAATTGTTGCTTCTTTAAAAATAAAAGATGAAAATTTTATTAAGTATAACAAAAATTATTTAGTTATAAAAGATAATAATGTGACTATTTCTAAATATGACCTTTATAACTCTTATGAAAAAATTAAATATATTCTTCCAGGAGACAGTATGGTTAATTTCACTGTAAAGCTTGATGATTATTTTCAAACAAGATTTGTTAGTGGAATTTTGAGTGGTTCTTTAGCAAGTATTGAAATGATTAGTGAAAAAGATTTAATAGTTGGTCGTTTACCTCTTAATGAAAATGAAATAGTCGTAGATAAATGGACTTTAAATAATTTAATTAATAAGAATAATGCTAAAGAGACGGGTTATTTAAGTTATGAAGAATTTTTGAATAAAGAAGTAAATGTAAGTGAAGTTAAATTTTATACTATTGTGGGAATAACTGATTTATCAAGTCCTTCAATTTATGTGAGTAATAGTGAGTTTATTACTATTATAAATAATTCTAGTATGGATGAGTATTCTCATGATTCTGTTCAGACTAAAATACAGGATTATAAACTATTAAATAATCAGATTAGTTTGATTAAAGGATCTTGGCCATTAAATGATTATGAAGTTATTATTAATGAGAGTTTTGGTGAACAATATAAAATTGGCAAAACTTTAGATTATAAGGTTAATGATATTCCGCTTAAAGTTGTAGGATATTATCATAGTAATGTTGGTTATGATAAGTATTTAGTTAATGAAAATACAATTAAATATTATTTAATAGATAGTAAAAGTGATTTGATTTTATATTCTAGTGATAAAAGTGAGGCATTAAGTTATTATGAAAAACAAGGAATAAATATTAGAGATGCTTATAATCAAAGTAAAGAAGATTATATTGAAAATATTAAACCAACAGTTATTTCAAAGCTTGTTTTTAGTGGAGTAATTTTGATTATTTCACTTATAGAAATATTTTTGATAGTTAGATCTAGCTTTTTATCAAGAATTAAAGAAGTAGGTATTTTGAGAGCAATTGGGGTTATGAAAAGTGATATTTATAAAATGTTTAGTGGAGAAATATTAGCAATTACAATTCTTGCTAGTATGCCAGGACTATTACTTATGTCTTATATTTTAAAGCAATTATCAAGTATCTCTTTCTTATCTAATGTAATATGTTTTGATAGCTTAGTTTTTGGTATTAGTTTATTATTAATATTAGGTTTCAATTTGATATTTGGATTAATTCCAGTTTTCACTACTATGAGAAAAACTCCTCATGGGATACTTAGTAGGACAGATTTGGAATAATTTTTGGACGATATTCATATATAAGTATATCGTCTTTTATAGTGTTTGACAAAGCTAGTATTGTTTTGAGTTTAGGTTTTTTACTCTAAGTTTTTAAACAAATCTATTATATTCTATT
>CANSWR010000072.1 GCA_947650795.1 uncultured Bacillota bacterium
TATTATACCATTTGGAAAGATTTTCGTGTCTATATATCTATTCTAATACCATAATTATTCTATGAGGTTCAATATAGTTTAAATTAGTCTTATCAATCTTTCTAATACTACCATTTATAATTGTTGGTGTAGTATTACAAAAATCACATATTATCTCCAATCTTTTCTTTAAAGATTCCTCCATATCAATTTCTTTTTTGATTACATTAATCATAGACACCAACCTTTCTTATGATTTCTTTCCAAAAATAGAAAAAAACCAATCTTTCGATTGATTCTATATATCAAAGTTCGAATAGTTCGAACAGATTCGTCAATGGTGCGATAGTGATAGTTATCTACAACTTTTCGCAAAATTAAGTAACCTAGCACATATAATACTGACTTCATATCTAAATTATAAACTATTTTTTTAGTTTATGCTACTTTTTTAAATTAAAATTCATCTTTTATATACTTATTTAAATTTCCATTGCAAATAAAAAGTACATTCTTTACTATAATCTCTAATCAAAATTGTAGTTCTATCTTTAACATTTGGATTATCTGGTGAATTACAAATGTACAATTCTTTTTTATTTAGTTCTATAATATTATCTGCAAAAGTATTATTTAGTTTCCAGTTTAAAGATATTACATCGTTACATTTTACCTTTTTAATATTTTTTAGATATGGGTAAATATCTATTTCAATTTCATCATCAAACTCTAAATCTGACAATAATATTCCATCAATATGAAAGAAATAGTCAATATGCTTATTTTCTTTGCATTTTACATAAAAATGATCTTCAAAATTTTTTTGTTCTAACTTTAATATTCTTTTGATAATACAATCTTGATATGCATCTCTTATTTCAACATCAATAAGATTATCCGAATAATCATTAACTTTACTTATACATTTTAAAGATTGATTTTGCCCATCAATTACTATTGTATTATGTGAATATGTTTTTTTATAAAATTCTTTTGAAATATTGCTCCCATATCCAGATGTTGATAAGTCGTGAGTAAGAAACTGATCTTTATATTTAACTTCAATACTTAACTTGTCTGGATGTGAATGTGATAGATTATTATCATAATATTTTATAAATACATTTAAATCCTCGTTTTTCAAATTTGAGAAACCAGTTTTTATTAAATGAATACTTTTTGATTTATTAATATGATTTTTGATATTAGTAATGACATTACCAAAATAACCATCAAAAAGAATATTTGCTTTTTCATATAAATTTATATACTTATCAAGATATAAATTAGGCCATCCATCATTTGGACTTGGTAAAGAACAATCTAAAAAACTAGTATTATATGCTTGTAACAGCATATTTTTAGTAATGTCATAATATTTAGAATTTATTTGGCAATTATATTTTCTTACAATATAAAGGAAGTCTATTATTGGTTTTAATACATACAAATGATAATGAAAAGAACCTTCATTCCAAAAATAATCATCTGTTACACCTTTGTCTAATTGTTCATAAAATGAATATTTTGAATTAAGTGCAAAATCTAACATTTCTTTGTTATCTGAAATTATACCCATCATACCAATTGAACATATCTCATAACATCTTATATTTTGTATTCTATCAACTTGAGGTTTTAGTAGTTCATAAACCTTTGGAAATAAGTTACTAAAAATATTATCCTTTAAATCTTGTGGAAAGTATTCTTTTAAACAATCAATACAATTTACTACTTGCATAAAAATACTTGCTTCATTTAAACCTTGAGCAGTTATTTTTCCACATTGATTTGATTCATTAGTATATGACTTGAAAATATCACCATTTTTATTATGAATAGCAAACAAATCATAGTTATTACAATAATATTTTAAGGCATCAATTATAAATTTTAAATATGATTCGTTTTTATTTTCTAAATAAAGTTTTGAATAATTTTCGATTCGATTAAATATTGAATATCTATATTTGGTTATCCAAGCTCTTTTTCTTTTTTCATCACTATATTTTCTATGACACATTGGGCATTCAAAAGATTCACTATTGTTAAAATCAAAGATAAGTTCTGATCCGTCATTATCGCAAAAATAATCGTGAATCCAACCACTCAATAAATTATAATCATCATAAAATATTTTATCATCAATTTTAATTTTCTTTAAAGATTTCATAGTCCCTCCCTATTAAGTTGCCTTTTTATTACCTTTAATTTTAAAATATATAAATAAAATGATGTATGTAATTATTGATAAAGCAAATGTTATTTTTATAACATTGTTATTTTCAGATAAAACTGTATAAGATAGCACTGGTAATATCATAGTAACTATACCCTCAATAAATCTTTCAAAAGTTACATATGAAGTTTGCATTTTATCCTTTGAACTTTCATAAATTGCTATATGATCATACATTTCATATGAAGAATTACCAATTCCCAAAAGAATATAAACTAAGGGTAATAAATAAATTAATTGTTTACTATTAAAGAAAGTTAAAATCATAAATGCAATACTAAAAATTGCACACATAGGCAAAATAACTTTTTTCCAATTTCTCTTTTTAGATCTATTTCCCCAAAACTTACTAAAAATTGCATCTGATAAGTTTAATAATATATTTAAGATACTATAATAAATATAACTCACATTTAAATATCTTAATAGATATACATTTAGATACATAGTTCCAATGCCATATGCAAATCTATTTAATCCACAAGTTAAAAGAACATTTCTAAAACTTCTATCCTTAGCTGGAATTACTATATTATCTTTCACACTTATTTTTTCTTGAATTATTTCAGGTTTATAAGTACATATTCTTAATGCTATATCTACAAATGCAATTATAAATACTAAAACAAATAAAACTAAAAAACCATGTAGTTCATATCCTGAAGAAGTAAATCTATCTAGGACCACACCCATTATCAAACTAAATAATAATACAACTGTGTTTTTTAATATATTTCTTGTTGAAGCAAAAGTTGTTCTATCCTCCTTTTTTATCAAAGTCATTCGCCAATTAACAAATGTTATATAGCCCATCTCTCCTGTAATTGCATAAATAGATGCAAATATAAAAAATAGTATTGTTCTTATACCAATGTCATTAGATATAAAAGGTATAAATGCAAAACAAACAGATGATATTCTATAAATAGAATAATTAACTAGAACAATTTTTTTGGATTGACCAATTTTTGAAAATAATGGGGCAGCAAATACTTGAATCACATTTGTCATAGTATCAAGTAATGCATATATTCCAATTGACAAATCTGATAATCCAAGGTAAACAGCAAAAGCAGAAATAATTGAATTACTTGCTATTTTATTATTTGCAGTATCTAATACAGATGATATTAAATATTTTTTATACTCTCTTTTATAATTCATTCAAAATCACTCCAAAACAAGTCTTAATTATATTTTATATTATAACAAATTCTAAGATATTTAGATATGATTTACTATCAACTTCTATCAAAATCATCCTTATTTTTTGAATTGTTTTGAATAATCCCAATATCATTATCATCAATTATCTCTTCATCATATAAATCATCTATAAAGTCGTCATATTTATTTGATGAGAAGAATTTATCTTGTAAGAATTTAATGAATTTGTTCCATAATTCTTTA
Source organism: uncultured Bacillota bacterium (assembly GCA_947650795.1). Lineage (GTDB taxonomy): Bacteria > Bacillota_I > Bacilli_A > RF39 > UBA660 > MGBC139354. The sequence continues at coordinate 3,629 of CANSWR010000072.1, forward strand.
AAGTAATTTAATGTTTCTTCTAATTTTGATACTTTATCTTCTAGCTCATAAATAGTATTATTGGCATCATTTAAGTCATATTCTAGTTCTTCAATTCTGTTATCACGAGTTTTGATTTTCTTCTTCAAGTTTCTAACTTCATTAGAGCGTTCTCTTAAATCATCTTCATATTTTTTTAAGATTATATTTATATCATTCGCATTTCGTAAATTAGAAGTAGTATTATTTGCTTGTTCTATATATTCTTTAATTTTATCAACATTTTCATTTGAAATAGTAAAGTTATTTTTATTAGTGATAGTAGGTTTTAGATTATCAATAATATTATTAATCTCATTAGACTTATTTTGTAATTCATCTGTTTTGTTATTTAATTCTTTAAGTTGCTTTTTATACTTTTCTTGTTCTCGTTTAAACTTTTTATATTCGTTCATATTAGCAACATTAATATCAACATTTCTGCCTTCTTCTTTTGCTTTAAGAGTATAGTTTAAATGATAAATTCTATTGAATGAATTGATACAATATTCTCTCATTTTATCTTGAATATTAGTTAAACTAACTTTATTAAAGACATCAGATTTACCAACTTGTTTTTCCATACCATTTTTCATTCCATCTTTAAATGGCACACCAACTATATGCAAATGAGGAGAAGATTCATCATAATGTATGGTGGCATTAGCAATCCTAAAATTAGGTATAACTTCTTCTAAATCTATTATTTGTTCTTTAAAAACTTCTGTCATTTTATGTTTAAATTTATCATCTTTATCAGCCCAAAAGTCCATATCTCCAAGCTCAATAATTATCTCACAAGCAAGATCTCTTTTGTTATCATTTGAAATATGATTAAAGTAATTCTCTATCTTTCTATCGTTCCTTTTTTGCTTTTCATTGTATTTAATTCTAGCATCTTCAAATAATTCCAAATACAAGTTTTTAGTATCTTCTACAATAGATGAAGTTCCTTTTATTATGCAAATTAATTCTTTGTCATCATCATATTTTCGTAGATTATGTTTATCGACTTTTGATAATTGTTGATGATTTTGAATTGCATTATTATTAAATGAAGTAGTGTTAGTATCATTCGTTTTTGCTGTTCTTCTTGCTCTTTTTGATTTGTTTTTATCATTACCTAAATATAATGAATATGATAATTCTTCCAT
>CANSWR010000073.1 GCA_947650795.1 uncultured Bacillota bacterium
AATAGAATATGATAGATTTGTTTAAAAACTTAAAGTAAAAAACCTAAACTCAAAAGGAAAAATGTTTGACAAATAGAACTTTTTATGGTACAATTATGTCAGTTAATTATAAGGGGGAAATTATGGAGTTTTTAAGAAAAGAATATAGTGATATGGTAGGGTATTATAAAGATTTACTTGCAGATAATAAAGTTATAGATTGTAGTTTACATGAACATTATTTAGATTGCTTACATTATTATAAAGATTTGTTAAATCAAGTAGTTAGAAGAGAAATGGCAGTCAATTATTGGGATAGATATTTAAGTGCGATGGAGAAAATGGCTTTTTTAAGTTTAGGTGGAGATAAGAGTACCTATGCTTTGACGACTGAAGAACAAGTATCATTACTTTATTTTGATAGGGATAATACAAGAATGTTATTAAGATAAAAGACTTTGCTATAAATAGTGGAGTTTTTTCTTTCTTTATGTTAATATAAATTTGGTGATAGGTATGATTAATGAAATTACAGAGATTTTGAAACCTGTGTTTTTAGAAATGGATTTAAGTAATTATTTAAGAGTTTCATATAGTGATAAAGCAGATTTACAGATAAATAGTGTTTTTCAAATAGCTAAAGATATGGGTGAAAATCCTATTCAAATAGGAGAAGAAATTGTAAGAAAAATTAATGAAATTGTTAATTTTAAAGATTATTTTAAAGAAGTTCAATTTGTTAAACCAGGTTTTATAAATATTTTTTATAGTGATAAGTTTATAAATCAGTATATTAGAGAAGAAAAGTATATAGATTCTTCAAATAAGAATGAAGTTTATTTTTTAGATTATGGTGGCCCTAATATAGCTAAACCATTACATATTGGACATTTAAGACCTGCGATTATTGGAGAGAGTTTTAAAAGAATTTTAGAATATAAAGGTTATAAGACTATAGGAGATGTTCATTTAGGGGATTATGGACTTCAAATAGGGCAAGTAATTTATGGAATATTAAGTGATAATAAAAATAAAGATGATATTGATATAGATTATCTAAATTATATTTATCCTAAAATGAGTGCTTTATGTAAAGAAAATGAAGAAGTATATGAGAAATGTAAGAAGATTACTTATGATTTTCAACATGGTCAATATAAAGATTTATATGCTAAAATAAAAGAAGTAAGTTTATCAGATATAAAAAGATTATATAATTATTTAGATGTTGTAGGTTTTGATTTATGGTTAGGCGAAAGTGATTGTGAACCTTTTATTCCTGGACTTATGAAAGTTTTAGAAGATAAGAATTTATTATATTTAGATAATGGTGCTAAAATTGTAAATGTTAAAAGAGATGATGATAATAAAGAAATGCCGCCTTGTATGATACTTAGTAGTGATGGGACTTATATGTATGCTACGAGTGATTTGGCTGCTATTTTAGATAGGGTTAATACTTATAAACCTAATTACATTTTGTATTTTACTGATGCTAGACAATCACTTCATTTTGAGCAAGTTTTTAGAGTTGCACAAATGAGTGGAATATGCAATGGTACTAAGTTAGAACATTTGCCTTTTGGAACTATAAATGGAAGTGATGGGAAACCTTTTAAGACTAGAAGTGGTGGAACTTTGAAGTTAGATGAATTAATTAAAGAAGTTAGGGAAAGTTTTATCTCTAAAAGAGAAGAAAATAAAAATATGAGTGAAAGTGATATTGATAAAATAATTAATGCTATTATTAAATTTGCAGATTTACAGAATAATAGAGAGAAAAGTTATAATTTTGATATTAATAAGTTTAGTGATGTTAGTGGTAAAACGGGGCCTTACATTTTATACAGTGCACTTAGGATTAAAAGGATTATAGATTCTAATAAAGTTTCTGCTCAATTAAGTGATAATATATATAATGAGGTAGATAGAAGTTTAAGGGTAAAATTAATGGAATTAGATAAATATTTAACTAAAGCTATTGATGATAAATTACCTTCTTATGTAGCGGAATATGTATATGATTTATGTAATTTAGTAAATAGCTTTTATGAAAATATTAATATAAGTAAGTTAGATGATGAGAATACTAAAAATGATTATATTTTTATATTAAGTAAAGTATATAAAGTAATAGAAGATTGTTTAAATATGCTTATTATTGATATTCCTAGTCATATGTAATTATATAAATAAAAAATACTAAGTAACGTTGTAAATTACTTAGTATTTTAATTTAATAGTTGGCGTTCCCGATAGGATTCGAACCTACGACACCCACCTTAGGAGGGTGGTGCTCTTCCAGCTGAGCTACGAGAACATCAAGGATATTATATCATGTTTTTGTTAGTAAGTGCATTATTTTTTATTAATTTTAGGATTTTTTGTGAAAATTATAATAAAGTGTGGTAAAATAGAATAGGATTAAAATGAAAAAGGAGTTAGACTGTTTTTATGATAGATAATAATTTAGAATTTCAGGAATTAATACATGATATCATAACAAATGAAACTGTGCAGAAGATGAAAAATTATAGACAGCATTGTGATACTAATTGTTATGAGCATTGTTATATGGCTTCTCGTTACTCTTATAAGATATGTAAAAAATTGGCTTGGGATTATAAGTCTGCAGCAAGAGCAGCTATGCTTCATGATTTGTTTTTATATGATTGGAGAGAGAAAGGTGACAGAAAAGGATTTCATGCTTTTACTCATCCAAAAAAAGCTTTAGAAAATGCTAGTAATTTATTTGATTTAAGTGATAAAGAAAAAAATATAATAGTGTCTCATATGTGGCCATTAACAGTAAAATTACCTAAATCTAAAGAAGGTTTACTTTTGACGTTTGTTGATAAATATTGTGCAATTTATGAGAGTAGTAAGTATTTAAAAAAGAATTTAAAGAATAATACATATATTAAATATGCCTATTTGATTCTAGGATTTGTTTTTCTTAGTTTAAACAAGTGGGGAAAAATAGTAATTGTTTCTATTATTAGAAGTAGTATGTTTTAGCTAACTTTATTGTTAGCTTTTTCTTTTACTTTTGGAATTTATGTGCTATTATTAAAGTAAGATAGGTGGATTATGAGTAAGATTAAAGAATTGTAGACTGGTATTAAAAAATATAATTTTGATGAAGCTCTCAAGATATTAGATTTATATGAAAATGATTACATAAATAAAGGTTATTTTGATTTTGAAGTATATAAATTTAGTGCATCAGAAGAAAAGATGATAAAAATTACAAAGATAGTAATATGTGTAATAATAACTTTAAGTTTTCTTTTTATATCTAGTTTTTTGTATAGAGCATTTAGTCAAGCAGGTTTTAATTATTTTATAATGATCTTTTTCGCTTTTATGATAATAGCTATTGTTCTTTGTTTGATTTTCCCTGATAAAACTAAGTATGTCAAGTCGGTAAGAATTAGTGAAAATGATATAACTATAAAATTACAAGATAGTATGAAGGTTAAAGAAAAAGTTTATAAATATGATTTTAAAAGTTGTAGTTTAAGTTTTAAAAGACATTATTATAGAAGAAGTGATGATAGTACTGAATATGAAGATGGGATGAATATAATAATAAATGGCAATAAGTTCTTTATTAAGAATATTTATAAATGTGCAGAATTAAATGTGTTCAGTATATATGCTATGGCACTTAAAAATGGTAACGACGCAAGAGAAGAACTTGCTAATATATATAAATGGTAAAGGAGAAAAAATATGGAAAAGAAAGAATTAACATTATTAGTAATGGCTGCTGGAATGGGCAGTAGGTTTGGAGGACTTAAGCAGATTGAACCAATGGGCCCTAATGGGGAGTTTTTAATAGATTATTCAGTATATGATGCTATTAAAGCTGGGTTTTCTAAAGTTGTGTTTGTTATTAAAAAGGAAAACTACGATTTGTTTAAAGAAACTATAGGTAAAAGAGTTGAAAGTAAGATAAAAACTGAATATGTTTTTCAAGATGTGTTTGATTTGCCAAGTGACTCTGTTGTAGTGGAAAACCGTGAGAAATCATGGGGAACAGCGCACGCTATATGGAGTGCAAGAAATAATATAAGTGGATCTTTTGCAATAATAAATGCAGATGATTTTTATGGTTTTGATGCTTTTAGAGTTATGTCAGAATTTTTAAGGAATAAAAAAGATAAAGAGTATTCTATAGTGGGTTATAAAGTGGTAAATACTTTGACAGAAAATGGTGCGGTTAAAAGGGGCGTCTGTGAAGTTAAAGATGGTTTTTTAGTTAGTTTAATAGAAAGTAATGTAATAGAAGAAAATGGTAAAATTATAGCTTCTCCAGTAGATGGAAGAGATTCTTTTATTATTGAAGAAGACACATTGGTGTCTATGAATATGTTAGGTTTTGATTCATCTATTTTTAAATATATAAATGATAATTTTAAGGAATTTCAAGAAAGTAATAAGGATAATTTACTTAAATGTGAATATCTTATACCAGATATTTTAGAAAAATCTACTTTAGAAGGCTTAAATACAACTAAAGTGCTTACAACCACTGCTAAGTGGGAAGGTGTAACTTATAAAGAGGATAAGGAACATGTACAAAAAAGTATTAAATTATTTATAGAAAATGGAGATTATCCAAATAAGCTTTGGTAGTTTTGTGTTATATAAAGTACAAAATTTGAGTTTAGGTAAAAATAAAACTTGACATAAAAAAATCAGAATTGTGA
>CANSWR010000074.1 GCA_947650795.1 uncultured Bacillota bacterium
CTTAAATTGAAAAATGGAAAGAAAATTGTGTCTAAAAACTTGACATAAGTCCAATGTTATAAATATTAAAAGAAGTGCTAATCCAATAATAGTTACAATATAGCTAGATAATAAACTACTTAATATTAATTTAGCTTTACTTATACTTGATACTCCTATTCTTTTGCCATTATTTGACATATTTGCTAGACATTTATTCATCATATACATAGTTAATATTCCACCATATAAACAAGTCATAGCTATTAATGTGTAGAATTCGACTACAGTATAACTTAGCTTTGATGTTGATATGTCTTTAATATTATCTGTATTTAATTCAGTTAGCACTTTTTGAGTTATTTCACTATGAATAGCTTCTATATTTGTATTCTTGTTACTAATTTCTATTTTTATTAAGTTTTCTATTGTTTTTGATTTTTCCCATATTTCATCTATTATTTGTTTAAATATAGTTTCGCTTGTTCCATTTTTCTTTATAACTATTTTAGGATTGTTTTTTAATATTAGATATCCTATAACACTATTATTATTTAATAATTTTAATCCTTCTTCTTCATTGTCAACATATTTAGTATCAAATATATTATTTTCTTTATTACTTAATGATTTTATTGTCTCTCTGTAAATTTCATTTTCTTTAAAATTATCATTTTCTATAACAGCAATTGGTATGCTACTAAATGTTTCTGTACTTTCTATATTTGAGAATGCAAGATAGAAGAATGTTCCTAATATTATTGGGAAGGCAAATGTCCAAAATATTAAGATTTTATTTTTAAATAGTATTTTTAAAGAATATTTTAAGTTATGTGTAAACATTAGTCTCTAAGTTCCTTACCAGTTAATTCTAAGAATACATCGTTAAGTGTAGGACGTTCAGAGAATATTTTGTTATATTTTATGCCTTCTGATTTAAGATAATCAATTAATTCTAATAAATTGTTTTTTCCTTTTTTATAGGCTATTATTAATAGTGAATTGTTATATGTAACATTTTCTACGTTTTTAAATGATATTATTTTGTTTACAAATTTTTCTTCTAAGTTTGTAACTTCAACTGTAACTTTTTCTTCTATTTTTGCTAATGTTTTTAATTCGTCAATTGTTCCTTGTGCGATTACTTTACCTTTATCTAGTATTATTATTCTGTCACATAGTATTTCTACTTCTTCCATATAATGTGTGGTATAAATAATTGTTGCACCAGTTTCTCTTAGTTTTTTGATTCCACTTAATATGTTATTTCTACTTTGTGGATCTACTGCAACTGTCGGTTCATCTAGTATTATTAATTCTGGTTTATGTGCAATTCCACAGGCAATATTTAGTCTTCTTAAAAGACCTCCTGATAATTGTTTAGGTAAAAATTTTTTGAATTCTTCTAGTCCAACTAATTTTATTGCGTCTTCTACATATGTTTTTCTAATATTTTTATCAGTTATATACAAACCACAAAAATAATCAATATTGTCATAAACGTTAAGTTCTTCAAATACTGCAACATCTTGAAATACTACTCCTATTTTTCTTTTTATATCATATGATTCTGGTGACATAGGTTTATCAAATATTTTTATTGTTCCTTCTTTATAATTAAGAAGTGATAATATACAGTTTATAGTTGTAGATTTTCCACTTCCATTAGGGCCTAATAAACCTAGAATTTCTCCTTGTGTAACTTCAAGTGATAGGTTATCTACTGCTTTAATATTTTTATATTCTTTTGTCAAGTTTTTTACTTCTATTATTTTTTTCATTTTTCTCCCTCATTAATATTTTTAAATCCTTTTAACATTTCTATTACTGTTTTAGTTAGTAATTCTTCTATTTCTTTTTGTGAAAACTTTATAGTTTTTGTTGCTATTAAGCATGCTATTCCATGGGTAAAAATCCAAACTTTTTTATGAAATTCTTTTTGTTTTTGATAGGACAGTTTTGTAAGCTTCATTCCTGATTTTATAATAAAGTCTATAGGAATACCTGAGGCCATAAAGTTTTCAAAATTCATATTAGTTTCTTTCATAAATATAATTTTAAAGAATTCACTATGTTCTGCTGCAAAATTAATATATGCGAGTCCTATATTTTTGTATGCTTGATTTTCTGACTCAGCTGCTTTTAATAATGTACTGGAGTATAGTTTATAAATGTTATTATATATATATTTATTTAGTTCTTCCATACTTGCAAAGTTATGGAAGATTGGTTGGACTGAACAACCAAGAGCTTTCGCTAAACTTCTAGCATTTAAACCGCCTTCTCCTTTTGATTCTATTATCTCTAATGATGTTTTTAATATATCTTCTTTACTATATTTCTTTTTTGGTGGCATATTTCCCCTTTCTATTACAAACGTTATGTAACATATGTTATTATACAACTATTAAAAAAAGAAGTAAATAAAAATATTTATTTGGTGAGTTTTAAAGACTTTTCTATTTCATATATATATTCTTCTTCAGTTAATGGCATACCATATATACATTTTTCATGGGTGCTGTAACCGTCAAAACTTAAAGTTTTAAATATTTCTTCTCTTTTTATTAATTTATAAAATTCTTCTAGTGGACATGTAGGTAAATCATAGTAATTTAATAATACATCACTATATAATTCTCTTAATTCTTCTCTTTCTTTTAAATATTCTTCATATACTTTATCAAATATTTCTAGTGTAGTTTGTCTTGATATTATTTCTGCTTCTCTCTCAATAGGAAATAAAATGCCTGATTTTTCATATAACTTTTTTGCTGCTAGTTTATCTTTTATACTAGGAGGATTATTCGGACTCAGTGATATGTTACCTTTTTTTACTAATTCAGAATGAATTATACATTTGTTATGTGTTCTTAAATCTTTTCTTTTTTCAAAGTCTCTTTGTTGTATTACGTGAATTATTTCATGAAGTATTGAGGCATAATATTCATATGTTATTGTTCTTAGACTACAACTTATTTCTAAAAGCTTTAAATTTTCTATAACCATGTTTTTATCTAAATATATTTCTGTTCCTCCTAATAATGCGACTGCGTTATATTTTGATAAATTTGCAGTTGTTATTTTAGTCAAGTATCCTTTTAAACTTAATTCTTTAATTACAACATCTCTAAGCTTTTCTAAAAAGTTTTTATTACTTAATATTTCTAAATAAAAATTATTTTCTATTAGTTCTATAATATTATTAGTAAACATTTTCTCTCCCCTTAAAAATGTTCCTTATTATATCACTTTTTCTATTAAATATCTAGTAGCTTTTTTTGCTTGGGAATATTCTTCATGATGTTTAATTTTATAGTTTTTACCATTTTTTATAAAATTACTTCCCGTTTGATGAAAGTCAAAGTTTACTTTAGAGTTTTTACAATCTTTATATATTTGTTTTACCCATTCAAAGTTACATGGTCTAGCATTTTCATATGATTCTCCACTTACAGATATTAAACTTATTTGTCCATCTTTTAAGTAAGGTTTAAAGTCAATATATTCTAATAATGGTGAAGCAAATATATATTTCTTTTTTGCTTTTATTTCTAGTAATATTGGCATTCTAATTTTTGCTTTTTCTTGATTTTCACATGTTACTGCAATTATAACATTATCATATCCTTCTTCCCAATCTTTTGGAATACAATCTTTAAATCTTTCTATTCTTTTAGTGCATATGAGAAAGTTTATGTCTGGTCTTTTTTTTATTATTTCCCATATTTCTTCTCTCCATGGATCTGCTTCTTCTATAAAAAAGTCAGAAGTGAAACAAAGGGGCAATTCTTTTAAACTAGGAATTTTATAATTTCCTTTTTTGTCTTTCTTTATTGGCAAGTTAAAATTTGTTTTTGACTTGGTTATTATATTAGTGTCTATTTGATGTTTTGAGTCCAAATAATAAACATAGCAGTTTAAGCAACCAGGACTACATTTATGACATCCATGCCATGGGTTCCAGAGTAATTTACTCATATTTTCACTTCCTTTTATAAGTTAATTATACTAAAGTATTTAATAGATAACAAACTATTTTAAAAGAGCGACTATTCGCTCCTTAAATTCATTATTTCATCTATATATATGTCATAATCTTTTTTGCTTTCTTCTTCTATTGCTTTGATAATTTTTTCTTTTGTATTCTCTCCAAATCCAGTAAATGTCTTTGTTCCAATTACTGTATAAGGTACTGAATTAACAATCATATTATTATATGCTCCAAATACTTGTAATTTTTCTCTGTTTTCTTCGTCGTACCAAACTTCATACATATGTAAATTAAATAAATTGCCATGTGTTTCTTGTATACTTTCTAAAAAAAGTTTTTCTTCTTTGCAATGAGGACAACCTTCTCCATAAAATAAGTATATATTAACTTTTCCACTTTCTTTGGTTATGTTTGGAATAGATATTTCAGTTTTTTTGATTTCTTCTATTTGAGATTCTTTTTCATTGGTATTAGAATAGATATATAGACACGAAAATCTTTCCAAATGGTATAATAGT
>CANSWR010000075.1 GCA_947650795.1 uncultured Bacillota bacterium
GTTAGCATTAATAAATGCAAGTACAAAAGAAGAAATAAAAGAAATATGGGATAAAACAGAAGGATATCCAATGATAAGGGAGGTAATAGAGAAAATGAATGAATTTCAAGGAAAGAAATATGTACAAGAATTATGGTTAAATGAAGTATTACATAGAAGTGAGTTACAAAGTAGTTATGATGAAGGAAGAACATATGGATTTAATGAGGGAAAAAATTCTGGATTTAACGAAGGAATAATCAGTGGAAAAATAGAAATAGCAAGAAATCTAATTTATAATGATGTAAACCCTAAAATTATAAATTCTAGTACAGGATTATCACTAGAAGAAATAAATAAGCTTAAGAGCAAAATTAAAAAGCTTAAATAAATTATTGGTATCTGGAAATGTCATATAAATCAAGTAAAAGATGTGTATGATAAAATAAAAAATTTGGTAAAAATCAAGAAAAAACAATAACTGAAAATTGTCAAAATAGTTGAATTATATTAATCTTTATGGTATATTATGACTATCAAGACACAAAATAAAGTGTTTTTTTTAATGGAGGAGTTATGAAAGGATTTTTTAAAGGCGTAAAAAAAGAAACAAAAATGGTAAAATGGCCTAGTATGAAAGAATTGATGAAATACTCAGCAATTGTCTTAAGTATGATGATATTTTTCTGTTTATTCTTTTATGGATTAGATTTATTGTTTACATTTGTGAAAGGATTAGTGGGATAAAATGGAAAACGAAAAATTGTGGTATGTAGTAAATACTTATTCAGGACATGAAAGCAAAGTAAAAGAAAATTTAATGATGCGTACAGAGTCTATGGGAATGGAAAATAATATATTTAGAGTAATTGTTCCTGAAACAAAAGAAGTGGAAATAAAAGATGGTGTAAAAAAAGAAAAAACTAAAAAAATGTTTCCAGGATATGTATTAGTTGAAATGATAATGAGTGATGAAGCATGGTATGTAGTTCGTAATACACCTGGAGTAACAGGCTTCATTGGTTCAAGTGGAAAAGGAGCAAAACCTACCCCTTTATTACCACAAGAAATAGATAGAATACTAGCTAATGAAGGATTAAGTAGAATCGATGTGGAAGCAGACTTAACTGAAGGAGATAGTGTGTCTATAATAGATGGACCATTCAAAGGAATGTATGGTAAAGTACAAACTATAGACTTAGAAAATCAAAAATTAAATGTATTAATTGACTTATTCGGGCAAGAAACACCAGTTGAAGTGGAAATAGTACAAATCAGTAAAATGTAAAATAAAGAAAAGGGGGGAAAACATGAACTTATTTAGAACAGTAGTATTAATTAAAAGAAAAAAATATGAGACAGAAGATTCAATATTATATGAAGCTAAAAATCCAAAAAGAGTAGCATTAGTTTTAGATGATATAGAAGATAAAATACTTGTAGCAACTTTTACTCATGCTAAAGAGGGAATATTAGAAGATAACTTTACTTTAAAACTTTCACAAAATGAAGAGTTATTTGGTGATATGAGATTTGAAAACATGATATATTTAATTCCAAAATCTAATATAGTTAAATATTCATTAGATAAATTACCATTTGATTTAATGAATGCATTTATGAAAAAACTAAGAGTAAACAGATTAAATAATATGAAAACAGAAGATTACTTAGCACTTTTAGAAGTTTTTACAAAATTTAATAAAAAACTAATCAGGCCAGGAAGTGTAATAATTACATTAAATGAAGGTATCTATAAAACATACTTCATAGATAAAATAGTAGATGATGAAATAGTTGCATATCCTTTAATATATAAAAATGACGAAGGTCTTAGTCTTCAGAGTTTTGAAAGTGAAGTAATATCTTTAAGACAATTCTTAATTGATACAAGTTATTTTGAAGAACAGGAAGAAAGAATTAGAAATGTTATAGAAGATCACACTCTAAAATTAATAAGTGGAAGAGGTATAAAAAAATGAAATATAATTTTGTATTTGTAGAAATATTAACTAAAAAAAATGAGATAAAATTTATACCAGCAATTAAATTAAAAGAATATGAAAACCAAACTTTAGTAGCAACATTTAAGCATTCACATACACCAAATAATTATTACAATACATATAAACTAAGTAAAGAAAAACATCCAAAACTTTCATTTACATTAGAATTTAATGGAATAATTTTATTAGTAAATAAAGATAAAGTTATGAAATCTAATCTAGGCATATCATTTACAGAAGAAGACATGCAAAGATTTTTAAATAATCTTGGACTATTAGACTTAAAAGCAATGAAAGAAGAAGAATTTAAAGCATTTACTGACTTTGCCTCTAAATATAACAAAAACATAGTAAAAAAAGGTGCTGTTATACCTATAATAAAAGACATAAGTGGAGTCTTATATACTTATTACATAGAAGAAATCCTTGAAGATGGACTAATCTGTGTCCCTATTTCTTATAATGCTCAAACTGGATTAAAAGTAAAATCATATGAAAGAGAATTTATCTCATACAATGTTTATATAACAGGAGTATATTACTTAGAATTACAAGAAAAGAAAATTAAAGAAATGTTGGGAGAAAGCTCACTAAAACTTAAGTGAGTTTTTTCTTGATTTTTTTATTTCTTCGTGATAATATACTAGCTTAAAAAGGGGAGTAATAATGCTAGACTATGATAAAATAGTAAAAGAAAAAAGAATTTTAAATATTGATGGATTAGAATCCAAGATTTTATGTGACCAAAAATATGCTTATAAACTTTTTTACACTATTAAAAGAGGAGTATTAAATAATAAATTTTATAAAGTAAATATTTTATCAAGTTTAACAAATTTTACAGAAGGAGTTCAACCAATAGATAACATTATGGATAATAATTGTTTATTTAGAGGTTATAGCTGCGAAAAAATAGAAGGGATCACTTTAGCAGATTTATTTTTAAAAAGAGGGTTATATGACTTTATAATAGGACTTATAGATTCTTCACAAAAATTACACGCTATTCATGAAAGACCAGAAAACATAATACTAAGTGACGTACATCCAAGAAATATTATGTTAAGATTAGATGCAGAAAATCAGTATACAAATTCAATTTTTCTGGATTTAGATAATGCAAAAATAGATGGCTTAAAAAACAATTATTATTCAGCAGCACTATATAATTTTTATAGGCCAAGAATTAAAAAAATGGTCATATCTAAAAATTCAGATAGATTAACAGAACTATTATACTTACTAAATTATATATTTGATGAACCAGAAAGCTTATACCAAATTGACATGTATACATTTGATAAAAAGGCAGAAGAAATAAATTGCTTATTAAATATTAGAAACTTGTTTAGGACACTTATAGATAATATACAGACGATTCCTAAAATACCATATATATATGAAATAATGAATACAGAAGAAATAAAAAGCTTAAAATTAGAAGGAGGAAGAAAAAATGTTTTTTAAAGATTTTGATGATATACTTAATCAATTACTTAATATCAATCAAGAACTAAGCTATGAAGAAGCAAAAAAAGTAATCGAGGATTACTATAGTAAAATAAAAAATAAAAAAATGGTTTTAACCACAGTTATTGTAGTAAATGATAATAACACGTCAAAAAATTATTCATCTTGTACATATATGCCATCTATAGTTGATGAAAAATATATTGATAATTTTAAAAATTGGACAATTTTTGTAGACAAAGAAGCAGATGACAACAATGAATATTTAAGAAGACATATTCCTTCATATGCACAAATAATCCTGCCAGAAGAAATTAATCAAATATTTCAAAAAAATGGATTTGAATATGTAAAAATAGACTTTGAAAATAATTTAGTGAATTCTTCAAAAAAAATAATTGAAGGACACTGTAGAGTATTAAAATGAAAATAATAGATTGTAAACAAATAGAGAATCAAGGCTTTATTGAAACAAATTTACATGGAAGCGAATCAAGATTTTACATAAAAGGAGACATTTGTTATAAAAAATTTAAAAGTAAGACAGATGTAGAATACCTTAAAGATAAAGAAAGAAAAATAGAATTTTTATTGGATATGAAAGACTTAAAAGATGCGGTACTTCCATTATTGGTATTAGAATAGATATATAGACACGAAAATCTTTCCAAATGGTATAATAGT
>CANSWR010000076.1 GCA_947650795.1 uncultured Bacillota bacterium
TATACTAACGCTTTTTATTTTTTTAGAAATATTACTTAATTGTAAAGTTAACAAAATGAGTGTAAATAAAAATAGTTTTACATAAACATTCGTAAAACACATTTAAAATATATTATTTTTAGCTAATTCCTTAGTACTTTTCAAGATATTCTTTTATTGTTATATTTAATTGCTTTCAAGGCCAAGGTTTTTAATTATTAATTGACTTTATTTTTAAATGAGGTATAATATTCGCTACCAAGGAAGGGGTATTATGAAAAAGAAATTTTTATTTATGGTGTTAGCAGCATGTGCTTTATTAAATAGTAGTTCTGTTAAGAATAATGAAAAATCTATTGAAGGTAGTGAAGATGTTATTATAGAAACTAAAGATGAAAATATATTGCAAGAGAAAGAAATTATACCTGAAGTTATAGAAGTTAAACCTGAAATTAAAGAAGTAGTCATAAGTGCGATTGGTGATTGTACATTAGGTACTGATGATAATTTTGGATATGAAAGAAGCTTTACTAACGTTCTTGATGATAATGATAGAAATTTTAGTTACTTTTTTAGTGGGGTTATTGATGTTCTTTCTGATGATGATTTGACAATAGCTAATTTAGAGACTACTTTTACAGATGCTAGTGTTAAAAGTGAAAAGAAATTTAATTTTAAAGGAGATTATGATTATACTAATATTTTAACTAGTGGAAGTATAGAAGCAGTTAATCTTGCTAATAATCATACTTATGATTTTTTAGAAGAAGGATTTAATGATACTAAGTCAGCTTTGAATGAAGCCTCTATACCATATTTTGGATATAATGAATATAAAATCATGGATGTAAAAGGAATTAAGATTGGACTTGCAGGACTTAGCGGTTGGAACGAAGAAACTGCTAAAAATAATACTTTAAAAGCAATAGAATATTTTAAGGAAGAAAATACTGATTTGATTATTATGACTTACCACTGGGGAAATGAATATGAATATGAGCAAAATAGTACACAACAAAATATTGCAAGATTTGCGATTGATAATGGAGCGGATTTAATTATTGGGCATCATCCTCATATTTTACAAGGCATAGAAGAATATAATGGAAAATATATTGTTTATTCTTTAGGCAATTTTGTGTTTGGAGGCAATAAAAATCCTAAAGATAAAGATACGATGATTTTTAGAGAAGTTTTTCATTTTGAAAATGGTATTTTAACAAATACTAATATAGAGATAATTCCATGTTCTTTATCTGGAGAAAAAGATAGAAATGATTATAGACCTATTATTTTATACGGAGAAGATAAAGATAATGTGTTAAAGAAAATTATGAAGTTTAGTAATTTTAACGATTAAGTTATAATATATTTATTAGGTGATATTGTGAATTTAAAAAATATAATTTTTGTTCATAGGGGAAAATTGAAAAATGGTTTAGAAGAAAATAGTTTAGAAGCTTTTAATGAATGTGTGAAGAATAATAAAAATATTGAGTTAGATTTGCATATTCTTAAGGATGGTAATGTTATTGTTTTTCATGATAAAGATTTAAGTAGAATATGTGGAAAAAATATTGATATTAAAAACTTAAGTTATGATGATATTATAAAACATTGTTCAACAGTTCCTTTATTTATGGATGTTTTGAAATTAGTTAATTCAAGAGTTATTTTAGATATAGAACTTAAATATGATGTTCTTAATGGGAAATTAGAAAACAAAGTTTTAGAAATTTTAGATAATTATAATGGAAAATATATTTTAAAATCTTTTCATCCTTTGATAGTTTGGAGGTTAAAAAGATTAATTCGTAAGAAAAAAATGAATATTAAAGTAGGATTACTTGTTGAAAATCCTTTCATTTTGCTTTTTTCTATGATTTTTATAAATCCTGATTTTATTTCTTTAAATTATAAGTCTTTAAACAATTGCTTTTTTAGATTTTTTTCAAAAAGAAAAGACACCCTACTTTATACAATTAAATCTAAGGATATCTTTTTAAAGTATATAAATAAAGGATATGGTTTAGTTTTAGAAGATTATGAAAACCTAATTAAATAAATGCTTTGACTGTTGTTAAAATAAAGTCTATTATCATTATCAAAAGTATTCCTAAAGATAAGAATTTTGGAGTATGCTTTGTTATTTTGTCTGTGATAGGTTTTACAAATTTATATAGTAGCATTACTCCTATTGTCCAGAAAGTTGTTACTTCTATACTTAAAAATTTACCTATGTGTAATGGAAGTTTTTCATAGTTCCACATTTCTACATGATATATATATTTTAAAAGATATGCACCTATAAATTCTAGTATGAAGGAAATAATAAACCCTGTTATAAACATTATTAATAATCTTTTCCATTTGTCTTTTATTTTTTCTTCTAAGTTTTCATAAACCATATATATAAAGGGAATACTTATTCCATAAACTATAGTATATGGGCCATACATAAAACCACTTTCTAGTTCTTTATGCATTATTGCGGATCCAATTAGTTCTGAAATATATCCTAATATAGAGTATAATACAAATTCTTTTATATAATACATTTTATTCACCATTATTATAATGATTTATTTTTATTTTTTTATACAATATCATTTTATTGCTATTGACTAAAAATTCTTGTTGATTAAAAGTTATACGCAGACTTATTTTTAAAAGTTTTATATAAATTTTTTCAATCTTTGTAATAATTTAGCAATTTGTTTGATATAATGTATGCAGTTTCAAAGTTATAGTATTTATTTGCTTATATTTTATGAAAGATGGAAAAGGAGAAAATTCTAATGATAGAAATAACATTTAATAAAAAATTAGATTTAATATTTGGATTAATTTATTCAGTTTATAGAGATACTAATCATGTGAGTAATTATCCTAACTGGGTAAAAAGCACTTATCCAATCTTTGACAATGCATTTTATGATTTATATAAAAAAGGTATTACTGAGGAGTTTAAAGATTATATTTTAAATGGAGGATTAGATACATATAATAGAACTGTTGATATAGGTTTGTCATTAAATGATGATTATGAAATAACAACAAATGAAAAAATTACTGAAATATGTGCTCGAAATAAAATATTTAACCCTACTTTGTTATCAAAATATTTAAAAAACTTTTGTAATAAAATAGATTATGACAAGTTTTATTTATCATTTAGTAATATTCAGCAGAATTTAATAAATGAGTTTAGAAAAGCATTAAATACTTATGTGGTTTTTTATCCAAAAATAATTGAAAACTTTTTTGGATATTCAAAGGGAACAATGAAAATAATAATCCTCAATTTTTCTAGTGGAAGTTATGGAATGGAAACAAAAAATGAAATAATTTATGTATCAGGAATAGCAGTGAATAATGAAATTAAGTTTAGTACAAGAATAATATGTGTACTATTTCATGAATTTTCTCATCCATATGTTAATCCTCTTGGTGAAAAATATTTTGGTAATTTAGAATTAGAAGAAGTTGTAAAATCTTCTCAAGAAAATGGATTAGAGAGATGTTACAATGGATTAGTTACTTTAATAAATGAATATGTGGTAAGAGCAATACAAGTAGTACTAAGTAGTAGATATCTTGAAGATTCTTATAATACTAGGCACATTGAATGGTTAAAGAAAATAGGATATCCTTATATAGAAGATTTAATAAATTTATTTGAGAAAAAAGAAAATTATATGACATTTGAAGAGTTCTATAAATTTGAAATAGTTAAATTTTTTTGTGAATTAAATGAAAATTTATCTAATAGAAAATTATTATAGTTAAGTTTTTGCAAAAAAATGGTCAATTAGGTTGTAAATTAATTTCAACTATGCTACAATTATATTGTTCTCATGGCGAGATAGCTCAGTTGGCTAGAGCGTCGCGTTCATACCGCGAATGTCGGGGGTTCGAATCCCTCTCTCGCTACCAAATATGTATTATAATGAAGATAACTTCATATAATAAAAAAGGAACACTTGATTTGTCATGTTGAGTGTACTGTTGTAATGGTTTGTTTGCCTAACTGTTGTCTAAGTTAGGCGTTTTCTTTATATCATCTTATAAATTATTGCTATAAGTAAAAATATGACAATTATTAATGCT
>CANSWR010000077.1 GCA_947650795.1 uncultured Bacillota bacterium
CAAAGATATACTTAAAAACTATATCAGAAGATAAATACTTATAGTCTATTTTTCTTTTTACCATTATACCTCCTTACTTACTATATACGACATTTACATATACTAACGCTTTTTATTTTTTTAGAAATATTACTTAATTGTAAAGTTAACAAATGAGTGTAAATAAAAAAGAATAGAATTAATAAAAATCTACTCCTATATCATTTATTCCATAATTACACGGCCTTTTAACTTAGTATTATTTACTATTATTTCCATTCAAGACATTGTTAAAAATATAATAAGGTCTTTAATGCACATTCTTTTATAATATATTTTATACTTCCTAAATCATTAATATTTCTATCATATAATGACATTATATTTCACTATAATCTCTTACTTTAAATTTACAGACACTAAAGTTTTCTTATATCTACAATATCACTAATACTTATACTTTCATTATTAATTGTTAACAAACTATCATTACTTTTTGCTATTAAAGTACACTCCTTATCTCCATCCACTGTAGTAATAATGACATTAACTTTATAAACAAAGTTTTCACTATTAAATAAATCGTTTATTTTTTTTCTTATAATAATAGATTTTATACTTCTATCTGTTTCAGTCTCTAAACTTTTTCTTAAATTATCTTCTTTTGAATAATACACTTCTTTATTATTACTTATGACACCTGTATTTTTATTAGCAAAAACATTTGGCAATTTCTTATTCATCAAAAACACCTCTACTAAAGTCTATGAATATCAAATAAAATTCATACAACAATTATCATCATTAAAAATAAGAGATAGGAGTATGACTTCTAAAACATAGATATTTCCTATTTTTACCAGTTGAAGTAACAAACAAAATTATGCTATAATCTTGACGAACAAAGGTAGGTGTAATTATGGAAGAAAGAAATATATTATGTATAGATTTAAAAAGTTTTTTTGCCTCATGTGAATGTATAGAAAGAGGACTTGATCCATTTACCACACCATTAGTCGTGGCAGATAAAACACGTGGAGAAGGTGCGATTACACTAGCAGTTACTCCATTTCTTAAAAATAAAGGTGTTCCTTCACGTGGAAGAATATTTGAAATCCCTAAAAATATAAAATACATAACTGCACAACCTAGAATGAGCTTATATCTAAAAAAAAGTAAAGAAGTCATAAACATATTTTTAGACTTTATATCATCAGAAGATATGCATGTATACTCTATAGATGAATCATTTTTAGATGTCACAGACTACTTAAAATTATATAAAACTGACGATATAACATTAGCTAAAAAAATAATGAAAAAAATAACAGACAAAACAGGTCTTACTTCCACCTGTGGAATTGGTCCAAATCTATTATTAGCAAAAATTGCTTTAGATATAGAAAGCAAACACAGTAAAAATTTCATAGCCAAATGGACATACAATGATGTTAAAACAAAACTTTGGAATATAGAACCACTTACAGAAATGTGGGGAATAGGACCCAAAACAGCTAAAAAACTAAACAATCTAGGCATAAAAAAAGTAGGAGACATAAATAAATATCCCATCACATTTTACAAAAAAAGATTCGGAATAATTGGTGAAGAATTATACTTACACGCTAATGGAATTGACACAAGTAACATAAAAAAAGAAAAACTTGAAAATAAAGAAAAATCATATAGTA
Source organism: uncultured Bacillota bacterium (assembly GCA_947650795.1). Taxonomy (GTDB): domain Bacteria; phylum Bacillota_I; class Bacilli_A; order RF39; family UBA660; genus MGBC139354. The sequence goes on from CANSWR010000077.1 coordinate 1,671, forward strand.
TAAGTCAAATATTATATAAAGACTATACTATTTATAACACTCCTCTAATAATAAAAGAAATGTCTACCACTCTAGCTAAAAGACTTAGAGACAACAAAAAAGTGGGAAACACCATAAACTTTGGAATAAGATATTCAAAAAATATAGGAAAAGGATTTCATCATTCAAGAAAACTTCCACAACCAACAGATGATGAAAAAAAGATATATGAAGTATGTAAAAATATATTTGATAATTATATAGACGATTTACCCATAAGAAAAGTAAGCATAAGTATCTCTAAACTTGAAGATAACAACTTTTATCAACTAAATTTATTTGAAAAAGAAAATGAATATGAAGAAAACAACAAAATATTACAATGTATAGATACAATAACTGACAAATTTGGAAATAATTCATTATTAAAAGCATCTAATCTTCTAAGTGATAGTACTATAATAAACAGAAACAATAAAATTGCAGGACACAGTAAGTGATAATATGAGAGGAATGATTAAATGGCAACCCTTTAGTACTATGCTTACAAAAAAAGATATAATTAATATTGAAAAAAACAGACAAGAAATTATAAAACCAACACTTGAAGAAGATAAAATAATAGAAATAAATGAAATACTAATTAAATCTATAAAAAATTGCAACTACATCAAAATAACTTACTTTAAACTAGGTATATTATATAATATAACTGGCACTATAAAAAAAATTAACCAAATAGAAAAATATATTCTAATAAATTCTACTAGAATATACTTAAAAAATATAATAAATATCATTGAACTCTAAACTTTGAAACAATCATTTTATCATAATAATCAATGAGACTTGAGTCTTCTTTAAATAAAGTATCAATATCTACCTTTCGTACAACTTTATGTCCTAATTTATCAAAAGCATCAATACTTCCAATAATAACAAGTGATGTATCAATACAATAATGTTCCATGCTACTTTTAACTTCTACATACCAGTGCCCACCATAAACAGAACCAGTAGTTCCTTTTAATTCTTCATTAATACATTCTACTGCCTCACTATAGAAGCCTAATTTATCTAAAAGAAGTACCATTTCAATCGCACAAACTTTACATCTACCCTCATTTAAATCCAAATGAAACAAATCCTTAAAAGCAAAAGGTTCTTGATTTACTCTTATAGGAGTTTTATCACTAATAATAATATTCCATAACTCATCTGGAAACTCACTTATTTCATTGTTCTCAATCAATTCATTAAAAATATTTTTAAACTTATAATTACTATTAAGTAAATCAGCTCTAAATTTTCTACTCATTAAAACACCTCATGTCTACAAAATATTATACATGAAAAATAAAAACTTTAAAACCTAGACTTATTAACAAGAGTAAATTTATCTTCAACTAGCATTCTATTGACATCTCTACTAAGATTTTCTATATACGAATTATATAAAGTCTTACTCATAACAGACAAATAATTTCCTTCACCAGTTACCACTACACTATCATTAAAATTAAATTGACTTCTAAATTGTTTAGGAAATTGAATTCTACCCTGAACATCTAAATTAAGAGAGACACTATTCAATTTAATAAAAGTTGCTAACTTTACTTTTTCCACTTCTGATAAATTATTATTAAGCACATCAACAAAGTTAGAAGGACTCCATCCATCAGAACTACAAATAGTAACATTTTCAGAATCAAATAAAGTCAAAATCAAATCTGCATTTTTTATTTCTTTACGAAAAGCAGCAGGCAAATATATTCTAAACTTATTATCAACTTGTACACAATAACTTCCATACATAAAAAACACCTCTCGAATAAAATCAATTGTACCATAAAAAGTTCTTATTGTCAAAAAAATTAGAAAACTTATAGAATTATATTGACTTATATCCATCATTTATGATAAACTTCTATTACTTGATTAAATCAAGTGCCTACCGTTGGGGAATTAGCTCAGTTGGCTAGAGCACCTGCCTTGCACGCAGGGGGTCGCGGGTTCAAGTCCCACATTCTCCACCAAATAGATTATAAGGGGATGTTGAAAGTTAATGATTAACTTTCACATCTTCTTTTTTTGTTATTA
>CANSWR010000078.1 GCA_947650795.1 uncultured Bacillota bacterium
CAAACAAACTCATTATTAGAAAATCTAATAAAAAAGTTAGTAAAAATAAACCGACAAATTTTTACTACGATGAAAGAATGATGCAGAAGTATTCGTATATAAGATTAATTATTACCCTTACTTAAATTAATCTTAGCTTGTTTTCACTCTTCCTATTTTGATTATATCATAATTCTTATAAAAATCTACTTTTTTATATTCAATATTAGTAAAATTTATTGTTTATATATATTATAAAGCGTGAACATATTATTTGATTTATTGAATATTATATATAATTATGGTAGAATATTATTATAGGAAGTGATAAGATGGCAACGTTTTTGTTTATATTTGGTGTTATTATTATTATTTTTTGTTTAGTTTCTATTTTCTTTTTGTCTAAAGGTGAAGCAATAACAATTTTAATTTATAAGACAGGTATATGCGAGAATGATATGTCTGATAGACTTAAAAATAAAGAAGATTTAATAATAAGGTCAATTAATATTATTGTTAGACAACTTAAGTTAGATATTAAAATATTTGATGAAGTAAAGAATATTAAGTCTAGCAAATTAAATAATTATGAAATAGATAAACTATTAAGTAAAGCTCATAATGAAATTAATAAAATTTATATAGATAATCCAAGCTTAAAAGATATTAAAAGTTTTGATGGTATTATTAAGGACTTAGAAAAATTAGAAATAGAAATGATTTCTTTAAGAACTCTATATAATAAATGTGCTTGTGAGTTTAATAATTTTTATTCTAAATTCCCATATTCATTTATATGTAAAGCTAAAAAGTTCTCTATAAAAAGTTTATATGAGGGAAGAGAAATTAAGGGAGAAATAGAAAAAGAACTGAACTTCATAGTTTAGTTCTTTTTTAAATCCCAATTTATTGGTTCTTGATTAGTTTTAGTTAAATAATTATTAGTTTTAGAAAATGGTCTACTTCCAAAGAAACCAGAAGCAGCTGAAAAAGGCGATGGATGTGAACTTTCTAATATTAAATGTTTTTTATTTGTTATAAATATCTTTTTGCTTCTTGCAAAGCTTCCCCAAAGTATAAATACTACAGGTGTTTCTTTTTCATTAAGTAATTTTATTATATGGTCTGTGAATAAGTGCCATCCTAAATCTTTATGTGATGCAGCTTTATCTTTTTCTACTGTAAGTACACTGTTAAGTAATAATACTCCTTCTTGTGCCCATTTTGTTAGATTCCCACTTTCAGCTTCTTCTATATTTAAGTCATCTTTTAATTCTTTAAAAATATTTTTTAATGAAGGAGGTTTTCTGATGCCATCTTGAACCGAAAAAGATAATCCATGTGCTTCTCCAGTACCATGATATGGGTCTTGCCCTAATATTACTACTTTGACCTTCTCATATGGTGTTAATTTTAAAGCGTTAAATATATTTTTATATTCTGGAAAACAAGTATTTTCTTCATATTTATTTTTGACTACTTCCATAAATTTTTTGAACCCATCACTTGTCCATATAGTATTTAATTTTTTATCCCAATCATTTCCTATTACTTCCATTTTATACTCCTTAATAATTTAGTTCTTTAATTAAATTATCTACTTCTTTTTTTGATTCTTTATTGCTAAATATGCAAACAATACTATTTTTTAGTCTTAAAATTTTGATGTATTTGTTTTTTGATGTAACTGTAAATCTGCCATAGGAATTTAATCCTATATAATTATATTTATAAAATTCATCCATGTTATTTTTAATATATTTTTTTTCGTTTTCAAAGTATTTTTTTGAGCTTTCATCATCTTTAAAAATTAGATATGCAACTTCATATTGATTTTCTTTTAAAAAATATATTCCTTCGTCTAAATTCATGGAGGTCTCATATTTTTCTGTTATAACTTCCATACTATCACTATATTTGTTCATTATATTTTTAAAATTTTCTACAGTTAGTATTTCTTTGTTATCATATTTTAAGTTTTTATAAAATAAGAAAGATAAGACGCTTATAATGATTAATATAAGTGGAAGTGTTATAGATAATATTATTATTGTAGATTTTTTCATATTATTTATTTTTCAATCTTATAGAAACATTAATCTATTGATTGTTTCTCCTTATGTTTTTATTTTACATTATTGAATAGAAATTTACAATATTATAAATTATTTTTCAACTTATTAACAACAAAACTATTTATAATAATAATTATTAACATCATTATATCTATGAAATACCAAAGTGAGTCTGTTTTAGTGAATATCCCTATAGTTATACACATTATAAATAATATTTTAAAAATATTAACAATTATTTTATTTTTAAATATATATGTTAAGTTACTTACCCCTATATATAATCCTGATATTATTGTAGTAGTTGCAAGTAAGGATACAATAATTCCTAAAAAGTAGTTTCCAAAAGAATTAAAGTGGAAATTAAATACATGTATTAATAAATCGTTATATGAAATGTTAGGGGAACCATTATAATACATATATATTAAAACTAAAAATGCAACAAGTGTAGAAATTATGAATGTTATAAAATAAGTTCCTATTGTTAAAGTATTAGCAGTTATTTCAGTATCTTCATCATTAATTCCACTACTCATAGATGTTGTTCCAATTAATAATTCATTTAAGAATATACTTCTTTTTATTCCAATAATCATACCTATAAACATAGTTTTTATATTAAAGGCACTATTAATAATTTGTTTTATTAGTATAGGAATAATTTTATTATGTTTAATTACACTATATGTAGAAATAATTATAAAGAATAAACACATTACAGGTACTATTTTATTTAGTAATTTTGATACTTGATTTGTTTCGTTAGTTGTTAGCAAAATTAATAAAACGATTATTATGATTGCAAGAACGTATTTATTTATATTTAATATTTCAGTAATAGTATTGCTTTGTATCATTAGGAAAAATAATGAATAAGTTGATACAAACAATATTAATGTTATTAATGCTAGTATTTTTTTATTTAATCCAAATTTTGTATAATAGTAAATTCCGCTTATATAAGTATCATTAATTCTTTGTTTATATTTGCTGCCTAAATAACTTTCAGCATATATAATTGAAGATGTTAAAATTGTAAATATATAAATCCATAATAATGTTCCAGGCCCACCTAAATGAATTGACATTGTGATACCTATAATTGTTCCTACACCCATTTTTGTTCCTAATGATAAGAATAAACTATCGTTGTTTAATTTTTTTATTATTTTATGAATTTTAAAATTTTTATAGTTTATTATTTTAGATATTTTGATACCTAAATAAACTAAATAAATTATTAATATTAACCATATTATATCTAACATATTAAAATTTATTCTTTTTTTAAAATTTTATGATAGAATTAATTTAGGAGGTCATATTATGAATATTTTTTTAATAAGGCATGGAGAAAGTATGCAAAATACTAAATTAAATGAAACAATTAAATTACCAGATCATAAAGTATATTTAACAGAAAAAGGTAAAAGACAGGCTAAAGAAGTTGGAGAGTTTTTGAAAGAATATATATTTTTTCATAATATAGATATTTCTACTGCAAGAATGTGGGTAAGTCCTTATACTAGAACTAGGCAAACTGCAGAAATAATTAATAGTTGTTTAGATATTATGGTATTAGAATAGATATATAGACACGAAAATCTTTCCAAATGGTATAA
>CANSWR010000079.1 GCA_947650795.1 uncultured Bacillota bacterium
AGATATAGTTATTCTTGGTCGTAAACGTTGGAAGATAGAAAATGAAGGATTTAATGTGCAAAAGAATAGTACTTTTAATATAAGTCATTTATGCAGTAGGTTTGAAAATACATTAAAGATTCACTATTTATACAGATTTTGCACATACTATAAGATAATTACTTGAATATGGTTCTATATTGTTAAGAGAAATGAGATTAAGTACAAAAAAAGAAATAAGCAAACTAATCACCAACACGCTTATTTCTTCACAAAACTCAGATCTTAACAATTTAGAAATTAACTTTCAGTTAAGATTTGATGATTAGATTATAACAAATATTTTGTTCTTTGAAAACTAGTGTTAGTGATTTTTACAATTTTTATGTTTTGTGGGTCTTATGAGAAAAAATAAATAGATAGAATTTTTAAGCTACTTTTCTATCTATTTTTAAATTTTAAATTAATTCATTCTTTTTGTTTGATAGCAAAAATATATTTGATTTTTAAAAAACAATAAAATATTAACTGTATTTTTCAAACAAAAAGTGTATAGATTAAAGTAACCACTATTCTATACACTTATCTTTATATTAATTAATAACGTCCATCATTAAATTCTGGCATATAATTAATATCAGTAAAATACATACTATAAGAATCTCCGCCACTTAATACTCCCATTGGGATTGCTCCTCCATCAGAATCTTTTCTTGGTAAAAACACTGGAGAACCACTGTCTCCTTTTTCTATTCCTGCAAGATCAGTTTTAACTAACTCATAAATTGTAACATTATCTTCCCAATAATATGCAGTTGTATGTATTTTTTGTATTACACTGGCATTAAAACCTGTTATTGCTCCGCATTTAGAAACAATTGTACCTACAGCAAGTCTTGGAAGGTCTTTTGCTCTTACTACAGCTAATTTTGAAGAACTAGGAGTTGTTATATTCAACTTATTAGTCAGAGTTCCAGTATATTCATTTGCCTCTACAAAACCATAATCACCAGACCAATGATCAGCAAATCTAACAAATCTAACAATACCATTTATTCTACTTGGATCGGTAAGACAATGTCCTGCACTAACATACCCTTCTTTGCCATTATATTTTACTCTAAATCCCATTGTACAAATACCAATTGATGATCCTGCATTTACATTAGACATTTTATTTATATTACCTTGGTCAAAATTTAATAGACTAGTAAAATTTTCTTTGACTCTTGCTTTACTCATATCACTATTTTCCATTAATAAATTAGTAAAATTTTCTTGTTCAGATTTACTATTATCTTTTAAAACTATTCCAACCTTATTATTTTTTACATCTATTCCATTGCTTGTAATATTTTTATAAACAATTTTTTTCGTTTCAAACATCTTATCGATATTTTCTTTATATTCTATCAAATCATTATATGAATTATCTACATATTCAATTATTATAGAATCATTTTTTCTAATTATTTCTTCTAAAAACAAAATATAATTTCAGTTAAATTATTTTTAACAATCTGTAATACAACATTTTTAACACCATTATTTAAATATATTCCACCAAAATAAGAAGGATACAATCCACCATTAACTTCTTTTATAGCATCTTCTATCTCATTTGCCAATAAAGTATTTTTTAAATTAAGTTCATATAATTTATCATTATATAAATCACTTTCCTCTTGTTTTAATTCATAAGCATTTAAGTTCACTACAAAGATTAGCATTAAGCACGTACCAATACTCCCCAAAAAGATTAATATTTTTTTCATTTTTTCTCCTCTCATAATAAATAAAATCTTATAACATTAATATAATCTTATATTTACTTCACCTCCTCTTTAGATAAAGTCAAGTATTTCATATCGAGCACCTGTTTACTTTATTGTACCAAATAATATACTGTATATCAAACATATATAATTTTGATTTTCGTTTTTTTGTAACTATTCAGACTTATAAGTACTAACAAGTTAGAACAGGATATACTGTTCTCTTTTAATTTGTAAATAGAACTTCGTTATTGAATATTCTTTTTATACTATCATATGGATTAATTCCTCTTTTTATTGATGTCTTTATTATTGATAAAGTATTTACAAAGTGTTTTGCTGCTTTCATACTTCTAAATACACCTGATATCTTTGTTTTATTTTTGAATATCCTTAAATCTGTTTCTCTTAAATTATCATCAAATGGTACACTAAAATCTTTAATAAAATACAAATGATTTTCTTTATATTTGATTAATCTATTTAATAAAGATTTTGCTTTCTTCTTATAGTATGATGATTTTATGCACTTAATTATAAGAAATGAATCAATTATTATTTTAAAAAAGAAAACGAAAAGTTCTATCGCTTAGAATCTAATGTCTAAAAAAATTTACATAGGATTGTATGGTCCCCCTTGTTTAAATTCTATATGTTCAGAGTATCCTATCATTTCTAACACTTTATTTTGTTCTTCTTCAGTATTTATTGCTAATTCAATAATAACAACTTTTTTATTTTCATCAACACCTGTGCTACTTATATTTTTATAATCTTTATGGTTAGCAAGACTTTTATCAATTTGTTTTTGGAGTTCATAAAGATATTTTAACTCCTTTTCTCTATTTAGTTCTTCTGAAAGACAACTTGATTTTTGCCATTTAAATATTGTTTCTCTTTTTCTATTCATACAAGTATAAGTATTGACTAATATTCCCTTTTCTTCTTTAGCAAAACCATTCTCATAAGTTTTTACGATTTTTAAAAATGGGCTTTCGTTATAAATTTTTGCCTGTAATGTATCTAAAACTATTAATTCTATAATAATAATTAATAAAATTTTAATTTTCTTCTTCATTTTCACTCTCCAATATATTTATAAATTCTTTTGTTGCTGGTGTCAATTTTTCTTTTATATAAGATAAGCATATCGTATATTATGAAAATAACAATCTTTCAGAGGTATAGTATCTATATCATCGCCAGCAATTGCATCCTCTAAAACTACTGCAACTCCTAATCCTGATTTTACGTATGATAGAACACTATCAAAAGTATTTAATTCGTATTTAATTTTTGGATAAATATTCTTAGATTTGAAAAACTCTTCCAATATTTTTTATCTTGACTATTATTTATACAAATAATATTTTTTAATAATTCTTCACTAGAACTTTTTATAACTTTTATTGATATATTAGGAAATTTTTGAACAAACCTTTTTATTATTGGTTTTAATATTTTTTCTTCTAAGTCAGCACTTACTCCAATAGAAATTTTGCAATTATCAATAACAATTTTTGCTTATATTCTTTTTCAGCGAGTAATATATCATTATAAATTTTTTGTATTTTTCATAAAAATATTATCTTGATGATTACTAACAAAACTCACTAATTTTGTGTTTAATTCTTCTTCTAATCCTGCAATATGCCGTGAAACATGGGTTACTTCTAGTTTTTTACTTGCTTCTGTCATATTTCTTGATTGTGCTAAAACAACAAAAAATTCTAATGTAATCTAAATTCATTTTTTGAGAATTTAATCCCATACTACGCACCTTTCTTCGTATTAAACATTATACAATATTTAATACAAAATATCAATTATTTATAGTGATTTCAGACAAAAAGAGTAAATTTTCTTCGCAGACATCTTTCTGATATAATTATAT
>CANSWR010000080.1 GCA_947650795.1 uncultured Bacillota bacterium
TTGTCCAAAAAGTGTTTTGAAATTTGATGAGAACTTTCCTATTATACAAGAAAAATAAAAAGATTTAGCATATTTTTAAATAAAAGTATTGACTTTAGATTAAGTTTTTAGTAAAATTTTAAATGTAATTAAAAACGCAGGTGTAGTTTAATGGTAGAACTTCAGCCTTCCAAGCTGCTAACGTGGGTTCGATTCCCATCACCTGCTCCAGTGACGTTTCTGTTCGAACTTTTATAGTTTGAACTTGAAATAAATATCAATCCGTTCGGGTTGATTTTTTCGTTTATAGAAAAAATTAAGCCAAGAAAGGATGGTGCATTTATGATAAAGTTTACTACGCAAGAGTTAGAGATAGAAAGTAATCTAAAACAACGTATTGAGTTTATATGTGAGTTTTGCCATGTTACACCAAAGATTATCAACGGTAGTATCAAAAGAATTAACAACACTAACTTGAACTATCTAGAACCACATAAAATTATTGTTAATAATATTACATTTCTAGCATTTAACTACTCTACTGATATTTATGTAGGTAGTCTAAATAAAAAGATTAAACTTGTAGAATTAGAAGATTACATAAAGAATATGTTTTAGTTACACAAATGATATTGACTTTTTCTCTTAAAAACTTTATTATATATAGCAAATAAGGGGTTATTTACGTACAAGTCTTTTTAAAGGGGTTATGATTTGGAAGTATAAAATTTAATAATACAAAGTTAAAGAGATAAAGGTAGTAGATATATCTATGGCTTTTATCTCTTATTTTTTAGAAAGGAAGGGAAGAATTATGAATAATGAAAAGAAATTATGTGGACTATATTTGAGAGTAAGCACGGAAGATCAAGCACGTGAAGGATTTAGTTTACCAGAACAAAGAGAACGATTAGAACAATTTTGTAAGTTTAAAGGTTATGAAATAATAGATTATTACGAAGATGCTGGTATAAGTGCTAAAACAGGTAATTTAAGACCAGAATTTGAAAGACTTAAAGAAGATATTAAGAGTAAGAGAATTAATACCATAGTGGCTTTAAAATTAGATAGAATAACAAGAAGTATCTTTGACTGGGAAAAGTTGATGACATTTTTAGAAGAAAATGATGCTTATTTGGACTGTGCTAATGATGAAATAAATACAACTAATGCTAATGGCAAAATGATTTCAAGACTTTTAATGAGTGTTAGTCAAAACGAAATTGAGAGAACAAGTGAAAGAACAAAAATAGGTTTAGCAGGAGCAATTAAGCAAGGACATATACCAAGTCAAGCACCACTAGGCTATAAACACGAAGATAAAAAGTTAGTAATTGACTACTCTACTAAAGATATTGTAGAGAGAATATTTAATCTTTATTATCAAGGAAATTCTTATCAAACTATTTCTAATATATTAAATGAAGAAAAAGTATTAAGTAAAACAAACTGGAGAGATTCTTCTATAACTGCAATACTTGAAAATGAAGTTTATAAGGGAGATTATGTTCATGGTAAAAGAACAAAACATCCTACTTATTATCAAAATGTTGTAGAACCTATTGTTTCTAAAGAACTATGGGAAGAATGCCAAGTACAAAAGAAAAAGAACTCAAGAAGTTATCAAAGAACTTTGACTTACCTATTCTTACAAAAACTTACTTGTCCTAAATGTGGAAGATTACTTGGTGGAAAAGCCACTAAAAAGAAAAATGGTAATGTTTATTATTACTACTATTGTACTGACTGTAAAGTTAACCTTAAAGAAAATGTTATAAGTGAATATTTTGATAATTTTGTTCAAGAGTTAGTAGAATATGATAGTGTTGTTAATCAATTCTTCCTACCTATGATTAAGCAAAAATTTGATGAACCTAGAGAACAATTAGAGAAAGAGTTATTAAAACAAAATGATAAGTTAGAAAGAATTAGAAAAGCATATATTGAAGGTGCATTTGATTTAAAAGTTTATAATGAAGAAAAGAAAATTGTTGAAGATGCTATTACAAAATTAAATGATGAACTTAATGATACTGAAAATTGTGAAGAACTTAACTTTACTCCACAAGATATATTATTAAAACGAGATATTGATTATATTAATAAAGTTAAATTAAAAGATGAATATAATAAAAGAACAAAGACTTGGAAAGACTACACTAGAGAAGAAAAATCTGACTTAATTATGAGATATGTAGATGAGATAAAATTAAAACAAAAAAATGATTTAATATATGTTGATGAAATACTTTTTAGAGAAAGTATATGCAAACCTTGTAATGAGTTATTTGATAAAGGTTATATTGATGTTAAAAGTCCTGCAATATTTGGAAATTTAGTTGGAGAATTAAGATTTAGTAATTATCTTCCTGAAGAAGAAGTTGGTAAACATATTATGAGATTAAGACAATACTATAATGTTGGTTATGAAGAAGCAACTTACTATGTTGAAAATAGAATATTTTACTTTAATTTTATAGAAGATGACCGAGCAATAGTAAGAGTATTCCCACTTGAAGATTATTGCAAGATAGATCCTGATATAAAAATGAAAGAATATAAATATGGAATCATTTATATAAAAGGAACAGATGAATTTCAAATGCAAGATATAAATACTGCTTTTGATTATATACCTGATGAAACGAATGATAGTGTTACTTATTTTAAAGAGCCTACACCTATTGAGATAGGAATTAAACCAGTTAATATGAAAACACTTAAAAATGATACTTCTAGTCAAGGACAACAAAGTTGCTTGTCTTAATCCTTGAATAGAAATAGTTATATAAATAATGGAATTAGTTTAAAACAAAAAAGTTTACTTTTATTGTTTTGAACTTATCTACAAATTTTTGTTAACTTTTTTTCAAAAAGTTATAACAAACGTGGCACGTTTTGTTGAAACATTGTTTCAATGAAAGTGGCGATAGTTTGTTACCAAGACTTATCTCATTTTGTTTTAGTGCTTTAGCTTTAAAACATTATGAAGTAAGTCCAAAGGGTTCTAGGGAATCCCTAGCCCACAAGGTAATTTTGATGCCCTGCGTCAAAATACCTAGGGGGTTAAAAATTTTGTCAAAGCCAAAATATGTTTAAAATAAGGAGAGTGATTTATATATGGACTTTGAATACAAAAAGGAATTTTATAATTTAAAATATGGTAAGTGTTATCTTATTGATGAGAAAGAAAACTTATATCTTGTATATGCTGATAAGTGTTTTAATCACTATATCGTTTGCACTTATATTGAGCCAAATTCTAATGCAATGATGAACCAAGAGTTCTTCTCTACTTTAGAAGATGCTAGAAATTATTTTAATAAATAGTAAAGATTAAAGGGGTTGATATTATATGAACGAATTATCTTATTCACTACATTTAGGTAGTGATAAAAATAGAAAGCCATCATCAAAAAATATGGCGAAGAACAATGCTTCTGGTAGCACTTCTCTATCAAATAATGCTATTCAAAATGCCAGACAATTATCAAGAGTAGATAAACATAACTATCGCAAATATGATAACAATAGTAATTTGGTACTATAAAAGTGTAAGAAGTAGATCTAGTTAGTTAGATTGA
>CANSWR010000081.1 GCA_947650795.1 uncultured Bacillota bacterium
CAAAGATATATTTAAAAACTATATCAGAAGATAAATACTTATAGTCTATTTTTCTGTTTGCCATTATACCTCCTTACTTACTATATACGACATTTACATATACTAACGCTTTTTATTTTTTTAGAAATATTACTTAATTGTAAAGTTAACAAATGAGTGTAAATAAAAAAATACAAATAGCTTTTTAACTATTCATATTTTTATTAAAACCATTTAATATATTTATCTAAACACTTTGAAAAATATATGAAACTTCCTCTAGAAACGTTTTGCACTTACATAATTATACTATATAAGCCACTAATATTACTACTTTGTCACTATACATCTTATCATAGCCAACTATTTATTTTTTATTATATTATGAAATTGTAAGTTGTTTTTTAAGGACTTCTTCGCCTTCGTGTTTTACCTGATTATCTAGCCCTTTTAGAAAACTAACATAATCTGAAGCACTATAATTTGTAGTATAACTGTAATCTCTTGATTTATCATAATAAATCCCATTTCTAAATGAAAGTGCAAATCCATCAAAATAATTTTTAATATTTTCATCTGTTAGTCTAATCCAACCTCTTGATAAGAGAGTATTTGATAATTCTAATCTAAAATTGTTTAAAGTCATAAATATACCTAACTTTGTATTAGATAAATACGGAATACCTGTTCGTTCTAATGAATTACCTCTTAACATGAAAAACTGTCTATATGTACAGTCGATTAAAAAAAATTCTCCATTTATAGTAACAATACATATATCATGATAATTTGAGCCATTATATAATCTTGCTGTTTCTTCAAATCCAGGATTTATTCTTTTTATTTTACAGTCAATTCCAAATTCAGAACAAAGACTTGCTATTTTGTTTGACATATTAGTACATTCATTTTCAAAAGATAAACCTTCAATAGAAGTTTTTTTAGTCCAAAAAGAAGTGTATACGTATTCTTCTCTTGCCATATATACTAACCAATCTAAAATATCCTCTGTATCATTTAAATTAGGAATATGACGCTTTTCTTTTTGATAAATAAAAGTTGGTTCGCTTGGAATTATAAAATATCTGTCAGGAATATAACTTTCAATAAATTTCACTTCAGTTGTTAATTCATGGTAAAGTTCTACTGCATTAATAACATTACCTGATTTAAAAAAAACAGGTGCAATTGCTTTTAAAAATTTATATATTTCATTCATTATCTCTTCTAGTAATTTATAATTATTTTTATTTTCTATAATTTTTTTTCTATAAATTTTTAACTGTTCATAGTATTCAGATTCTTTGTCCCATAATTGTTCTATTGTCATATGTATTACCTCTTTTTGAGTAAATATTTTACTACCATTTCTAGGTTAACACAAGATAACTAAATTTTGAGTTTAAGTTTGTGTTTAGTTTTTACTCTCTGTTTTAAATGAAAAAAATAAGATTAAATATTTCATACTAGATGATTTATTTAATCTTTTATATTATTAATAATTTTTAAGTTACTTTTCTTCTAATTTTTCAATAACTGTTTCTGCTGTTTTTATAGCTTTTTGTTTAAGTATGTTTGCTGTTCTTTCAAGTGCACTATCACTTTTTGCTTTTGCCATAGAAATTAGTTCTTCTGCTTTTTCTTTTAGTTCAGCTGATTTTTTCTTTGCTATGTTTAAAACTTTTTCTTTATCAAGACTTTTTATTTCTTTTTCTAATTCTTTTACTTTCTTTTTAAATTCGTCTTGATATTCTTTAGAAGTTAGAGTTTTTACTTTATTAGATATATCTTGTCTTGTTTCTTTACCACTTTTAGGTGCGAATAGAACTCCAAGTCCAACACCTATTGCAGCACCGACAGCTACTTTTCCTAATCCTTTTTTCTTTTTAGTTTCCTTTTCTTTCATATTTTACCATCCTTCCATATTATAAGTTTATATTATTATCTTTATTTAATCAATAGACAAAGGATAAAATGTGTTGGTTTACGTTAAGCGATTTTTCTTTTATATTTCGTTATGACATTAGATAAAATTATAAAAATTAAAGCAAATAATAGTAATATTAGTAAATTAAATATTATTGGTTTTAATGTTGTTATAGTGAAACTTTCTAATGTACTTATTTTTTCATTTGAGAGTACAAACCAATATGATGGTAAGATATGAGCGATTTTTAATACAAAATTAGGTAAATATTCCATTGGCACAAATGAGCCACATAGAAAGCTTGAACCTAAAGAGATTACATTTACCATTCCATTTATTGCTTCTTTATTGTTTGTTAGTTTTCCAAGTAAAAATGATATAGTTAATACAGTTATTGTAAACGCGAATAAGTTTATAATAAATAGTAATCCATGTATACTAAACATCACATCTTTTACTAATATCAAACTTACTAAGATATAAATTATACATAAAGAGAATGCAAATAAACTATTTGACAACATAAGTTTTCTATTAAGTGTTTTATATTTAGTGCTACTTATAATAGTTCTTTTACTTATTAATTCATTATTAAATACTGTCATAATAAGGCATATGATAAATATACATCCTGCTAACATTGAGAAGTTAGAAAAGTTAAAGAATGCTTTAGCTTGTGTAAGTGCAGCATTATTAATACTTGAAGATATTTCTACTTCTGTACTTGTTTTCAATGTTTCGTTTGTTTTTTCAATTATTTTATCTTCTTCTTTTATATAACTACGGTATGTTTCAATCGTATTTAAGTACTTTGATAATGTATTATAAGCTAATTGTGCTTTATAATCGTTAGTCTGTTTTATTTCTATATTAGGCATATTTCCATTAAGGAAATCTTGTCTAAATTTTGATGGTATGTATATTATAAAATTAACGTCTCTATAAAATAATGCGTCATTTATTTTTTCTTCATCATTTTCTATTTCTATAATATTAGAGTTTAAAGATATATAATCTATTAAGCTTTTAGTTATTCCAGTATTTTCATCATTATTTATTATTAATACATCTGGACGAGAAGATGTAAAGTTTGTGTCCATACTATCATTTTGTATGTTAAGTGAAGCAAATATTATTAACATGACTACGTAAATTATTATAGTAAATTTGCTACTTAATAATACTTTTAAATAAGCTTTAAATACTGTCATAATTTTGCCTCCTTAATGATAAGTAAGATATAAATAATAAAGTGATTGATAATATTATCAAACTAATTATGTTAAATATAAATCTATCTAGTGTTTCATAATAGTATAATGAATAAAATCCATCTGTTATCATTGCTACTGGGTTAAGTTTGTTTATTATTGGAGCATTTTTATCTATTAAATATTTCATAGTTATTCCCATCATGCCTGATAAAAAGCACCCAAACATAGTTATTCCTATGATTATTCCCATTTTTGTATTTTCGTTTGTTTTAAATATTACACTTGTTATTGTTCCTAATGATAATCCAGCAAAAGCGCCTACTAAAGTAAGTAATATTACTAAAATTATTGATTTTCCAAAATCTATTTTTAGTATAAATGTGGTATTAGAATAGATATATAGACACGAAAATCTTTCCAAATGGTATAATAGTA
>CANSWR010000082.1 GCA_947650795.1 uncultured Bacillota bacterium
GACTTAAAATCCTGCGGTGGTTAAACACCGTATCTGTTCGATTCCGATCATCTTCACCACTAGATTTATCAATACTTTTAGAGTTTTTGATAAGTCTATTTTTTTATTTAAAAATACTATCAGTATACAATTTGTATACAAAAATATCTAATTTTCATCTTAATATGTATGTTATTACCTATTCTCGATAGATAATAACTTTTTTTGTTTTATGCAGTTGCTATGCTTAAAACATTTCCAATTACTTTTGCCGAATTTTCACTAGCTGTTTTATCTACATGAGCATATAAGTTTGCTGTTGTATTAAAACTAGAATGTCCAAGCCATACTTGAATATCTTTCATGTGAACTGCATTTTTTAGAAGAAGTGATGCACAGCTGTGCCTTAAATCATGTAACCTGATTGGTTTTAATTTGTTATTTACAATAATTTCATGAAACTTATGTGTTAGATAGTCTGGTTTTATAAGTGAGCCATCTTCATTAACACATACATAATTATCTGTATTCAAATAACTATCTTTAAATATTTTTTTGTTTTCTCTTTGTTTTTCTTTTTCTTCAAGCAATAATTCTTTTATTTCTGGAATTAGTGGTAAAGTTCTATAACTTGAACTTGTTTTTGTTTTAGCTTCTGCTACAATTTGATGTTTCCCATCATAACTTGCTTCTGTTACTGTAAAATTAATTGTTATTGAGTTATTTTCAAAATCAATAGCATCCCACTTTAATCCAAGTATTTCTTCTCTACGAAATCCATAAAATGCGCCAATTAGAATAGATATTTTAATATTAGTATCTTTTATTATACTAAATAGTAATTGTAGTTCCTCTTTATTGTAAAAAGTAGGAACATAAGGGTCAACTTTTGGTGTATCAACTTTCTTTGCTGGATTAGAAGTAATTAAATCCATCTTTTCCGCATAAGAAAGAGCAGATAAAATATTTGCATGATACTTTTTAACAGTTGCACCTTTTAATTTTAGTTCATTAAACAGATAAGTGTAAAATGCTTGAATATGAATTGGCTTTAATTCTGTAAGTGTAATATTTAAGTTCTTGAAGTAAGGATAAATCCTTTTATTGATTATTCTTTCGTAGCCACCATAAGTTGTTGGTCTAACATTAGGTTTTATCATTTTAAGCCAATTTAACATATAATCACAAAATAAAATACTATTGTTAGAATTTTGTGCCATTTGGGTTACTTTCAAATTATTGTTTAGTTCTTCTTCATATCTTCTTCTAATTTCTTCGGCACTCTTTCGTGCCGTTTTTTCAGATTTTGTAATAGGAATATCAGTTGTTACTGATTTCCTACGAGGTGGATTGATACCATCTACTATATAAAGTAGTGCCACCCAGTTTTTACTCCTTTTGTAAATTGTTGCTGTTACTTTAACCATCTACAATCTCCTTTCCCTATAACAGCCAATTTACTTTAACATGAATCGTTAGTTTTAGATATTAAAGTAAATTTGGTAAATAAATTATTTTGTATTTGTTAAGTAATTGATTATCATTACTTTTGGAATCTTATATTTTCTTCCAATTTTCTTTGAAGGAATAATATTGTCATTTACCAAAGTATAAGCTTTTGTAATTCCTACACCTAACATTTCACGAAGTTGTTTAATGTTTACTACATCTGGATAGTTATTAAACATTAAATGATATTTGTCTAAATTATTCATTGTAGTACCTCCTTTAATCTATTTACCCGTTTTAAAATTGGGTTATGTAATATTAAATTGTCAATGTGCAGTTATTTTGTTATTATTTAATATAAAAATATCTAAAACTAACTTAATGATAACATATCTACTTGCAAGAGTCAATAGTTTGTGATAAAATAATATAAAAAAATAACTGTATTATATAAAAGGTTAGGTGAACTTATGAAAAACTCAAATGAAGATGTTGTTGATTTTATAAAAAATAGAAAGATTAGTAATGTAATTAGATTATATGTAGATAGAAATTTAAGGAAAGAATATCTTACTTATATGAGCTATAAAAAGGTTAGAAACGATTTTGAAGCTATTTTAGTTCAAAATGATAATCGTATAGGTACTTTGCTTTGTAACTTCTTAAATGGTGATTTTAAAGCTATTCAGAGTGTTAAAAATTTTGTACAAGAGTATAGTTTAACTTTATTGGCAGAAATAACAAAAATGGAATTAAAAAATACCTATACTTCAAATGAGTATGAAAAGTTAATAAATGAATTAGTAGAAAAATCTGGAGATAAATTAGAAAGCATAAAAGAAGATTTTATTTCTGATGTAAATTACTTATTTAATGTTAATCAATTAGAAGAAATAAAAGATTTAACATCATTACAAAGATTTTATGTTTTAACTATGAGCAAGAATAACAGTAAAGCATTATCACATTTTGAAAATGATAAATTGAATATTGCACTTGGAGATTTATCAAGATTAAACACACCATTAAATATTATTGATGAAGATCAAGCAATAGAAATTGCTAAAGTGAATAAAGATAGAATCTTACAAATACCATATACTTTTGAAAGTAATGATATTTGTCAATTACTAATTATCGAGCTTCAAGAAATCGTTTGTATGGACAAGTTTGAAATCAAAAAGTGTAAAAACTGTGGAAAATACTTTGTTCCAGAAAAAAGAACTGACGAATTGTATTGCAACAATATTTATGAAGATGGCAGAACTTGCAAAGAAATCGGCTCTTTTAAGGTAAAACAGAAAATGATTAATGATGATGATGATTTAAGAACTTATAGAAATGTTTATCAAAAACTATTGTTAAGAACAAGAAGAAATCCAGAGAATTTGCAATATGAAAAAGAGTTTGAGAAGTTTAAGGAAGATAATAGAAAGATGAGAGAAAAACTTGATAAAGGAAAGGTTACTTATGAAGAATATGTAGAGTGGTTGAATGGAATATAGAAATTAAAAGAGGTTTATTGAAATGAATTTAGTAGAAATGAAACAATCAGTAGATATGCTTTATGATGAGTGGGATTTAGGAAAAACACCTTCACATTCTAAAGGGAAAGTTTGTGCTTGGATTTATTTGTTTGAAATACTTGAAGAAACTGAAAAAATGGTTATTGAAAAAGAAAATGGTAAAGTTATTGGAATATGTGGATATGCAAAATGGAATTCAAAGAAACACATAATTAGAAAAAAGTTTTTTTATATTTTGAAAACGATACTTATATGGAGTCCATTAGTAAAAGATAAAAAGGCTATTTATAAATATAATAATGATTATGATTATACACCAGAAGAATTAGTAAATTATTTTGATGGAGAGATAAGCATTTTAATTTTAAATTCAAATTATCGTGGTAAAGGTATTGGAAAGAAAATGCTTTCACAAGTATTTGAATATGCTAAAAATGATAATATGAAAAATATTCAAATACTAACAGATGAATCTTGTAATTTCAAATTTTATGAAGCTTGTGGTTGT
>CANSWR010000083.1 GCA_947650795.1 uncultured Bacillota bacterium
ATTTAATCTTTTTAGTCAAGTTAGTAATATAAATGTCATTTGAATAATTGAAAACTAAAAAAGTAATATTTTTGATAATCACTCTATGTGGCTCAATATATGTAAGATTAGTTCTCTCTAATTTTCTAATGCTACCATTGATAAAGGTAGGAGTAACTTTAGAAAACTCACATATAAATTCAAGTCGTTGTTTTAAACATTCCTCAAATTCTAGTTCTTGCTTAATTATCTTCATTTTTGACACCATCCCTTCGTTTGGATGATTTTAATATTGTTTTTAAGCAACAAAAAAATCAACCAGATTTTATTATTTTCTGATTGATTTTTGTATCTCTCTGTTCTATAAAAAGTTCGAACAGATACGTCGTTGGTGCATTAGCAAAGGACGTATGCGAAAAATACCTTGCACAAAAGCCCCCTATTATCCGTTTCAAAATTAGTTATAGCAATAGTTTCAAAGAAATGTATACCCATATTGGTGTTTTTTTGTCTATCACTATGCTTTTAATTTAACATAAATTTTAAAGTTTGGCAATATTTTTTAAAAAATATAATTATTTATTTCTATTTAAATTAATTGTTTTAATTTTTTCTCCTGGATAATCAAATAAAGCTAACATATCAAATTGTAAAGAGAAAGATTTAAAATTCTCTCTTAACATATTTTGCAATTTTAAAATTTTGTTATAATCTTTATCAATATGTAAAGTCATATGAAAAATAAAATCATCTGGATTATATTTTTCTTTTGGAAATTCCTTATAGAATATTCTTTGTAATTCTTTAATCTGTTGATTTTCGTATATTGATAAGTATAAACAATAACTATCATATTTTGTATTCATAATTTTTATATCATTTATTTTTAATTGTATCTTATTAATATTTATACTTTCTGCTATTTCCAATACCTTGTCTTGATTTTCTTTGTTAGTTGCAAAAATTGTAAAATGATATGGTAAATTATCTATTTCATATCTCTTTTCATCATTAATTCCATATGGTACTTTACAAGTATTTTCTTTGATATTACTCATCAATTGTTTTACTTTGTTAATTTCATTTTTTTCTATAAAACTTATTAAAGTTATTCTCTTACTCATTTTGTGTTTTTTTCCACCCTTCTTAAATGAATTAAATAATATGCTAGTCCTATTTGAAAAATCATAAATATTGCAGATAGTCCAAACATATATTTAAGTCCCATTTCGTACATTATTCCACAGAAGAATACTCCTATTGCTTCGCCTAAAAATCTTATTATATATCTTATATTAGCAAATGATAATTGGTGCTCATTTTTAATACGATTTATATACACCCCATCACATATATTTTCATATGCAGTTGAAATAAGGATTGACCATGTTATTGCCATTAAAGTTATCGTTATGTTGTTAGATACAAAAGCAATTACATATCCCATAAATCTAATTCCAAACTTTATTGTTATTGTTAAATAATCATTTTTAGGTGTTAAATATTTAAGTGCTAATATTCCTATTCCATCTGCAATTAATCCTACAACTAATAAATAATTAGTTGCAACATTATCAGAAAAGGTAAAATAGTTAGTTAATGTTAGCATCTTTAATCCTAAAGCTGTTGACATTGCTATTGTTCCTATGAACATATCTAACAAATATAATGACAATATTTTACTTTTCAAGATGTACTTAAACATTGAATCCTTTTTCTTTTGTCTTTCTTCTATGTGATTAATTTTTATATTCATCATGGTAATTATTGAAATTACTAAAAATATATTTGATATGATTAAGCAAATATTATAGTTTACAAATACTCCTGCAATACTTTTTCCTATAAATATTCCACCAAATAAAATACCTATATCTCTAAATAAATATTCTGTTAATTTTCTTTTACTGTATATTGTATCACTCTTTACTATAGTAGTTATTAGTGGATATATACTTGTTATTATTATATATTCCATTATTATATCTATTACTATACTTAGATTTATTAATTCTGTTTGGCTTGTTTCATTCAAATAATATAATACTAACATATTAATAAATTTTGTAATTAAAATAAATGTTAATGTTTTCTTTAATTTATTTAATGTAACATATTTTCCAATCAAAGCTATTCCTATAACACTTATAAAAGTTCCTATACTTATAATATTACTTATCTGTGTTATAGAAAAGTTATTATCTTGTAACCAAAGTTGTCTAAAATTCCCCCATAGTCCAATTGATATACTAAAAAATGCTAACATCATTAGTATCTTATTTTCATCTTTTATCTTTTTCATTTTGTTTCGTTTAATTCTCCTATATATTCATATATTTTAGTCCAATTATTTAAATCTACTATATCTTTATTAGTGCAATTTTCATTGCTAATCCTTATTACTTTTATTCCTTCTTTTAAAACATCTAAGCAATTATTTAACTGGTCATCTATAAATAAATCAATATTTTCATTTTTGCATACTGTTCCTTTTTCTCTAGCATTTACTATTAATTTGTCATATTTTATATTATTTTTATTTAACCAATTTTTACTTAAAAAATATGGATCATCATGAAATTCACTATCTCTTGCTGTTATTATAATTATTTTATGACCTTCTTTTCTTAATCTATTAATTGTCTCTACTGAATTAGTTCTAGGCTCTGCCTTATTAGTAATTTCTTCTTGAATATTCTTTAAAAAATATCTTAATTCTTCATAAGAAAATTGAAATTTCTTTTTATATGTATCTCCATTATTTTTTATATCTTCAAAAGGATTTTCTGCATTCTTAATATTCTTTCCTAGTTTTATTGCATATTCATATGCAGCATTATTTAGTTCTTCTTGAACTTCTGTTATTGTATTGTCTATGTCAATTCCTATTCTCATATATACCTCTCTTTTTAAGTATTTATTATTCAAACAAACTATACCATAATTTATAGTTTTTTTCAATTTTTTCTAAAAAACTATGTACTTTTTCAAAAAAATAGTGTATAATTTCAATATAAAGATGAATAATATATATTATAAATAATATTATTTACTTTGGTCTCACAAGGACCAAACCCGTGTAGACGCTGAGCGTCGCAAAAAGCTATTCATAACGAATAGCTTTTTATTTAGTGTGCCCAGCATGGGCAACAACTTGAGGGTGAAAGTCCCTTACGGTGCCT
>CANSWR010000084.1 GCA_947650795.1 uncultured Bacillota bacterium
TACTATTATACCATTTGGAAAGATTTTCGTGTCTATATATCTATTCTAATACCATCATATTTAATCTATCAATCAATTTTATATTCTCAGTATAGCTATAAGATTGTATTTCTTCTATATCTTCTCTTATTAACTTGTCAATATAATATATTCCTGAAATATCTTTTGTTAATTCTTTTAAAGTCTCGCTTTCTAATGTAAGTGCCAATTCTAGCTTTATAAATTCATATATAACTTTGTATACTTCTTCATAATATTCTTTATTTTTTGAAATAATAGAAGGATTTAACTCTTTTATACTTTTTAATATTTCTATTGAAAGTTTAATAAATTTTTGTAAATCTTTATTTGCTTCTTCACTTTTGATAGCATTTTCTAAATAAGATATTTTATTTTTTAATAATACTAGCTTCCCATATTTTTCTAATCTTTTTTCTATACTTATTAGTTTGTTAGTCATATCTTGATAAATATTTATTAATGATGGATTTAATTCTACTTCGTCAAAATCTTTTGTGTTTATTTTTTCTTCTAACGCGTTTATTTCGTTTTTTTCTTCACTGACATCTATATTTACATCTTCCATAGTCAATATCATTAATTTTACTTTTACTAATTCTTCGTTAAAATCGTTTAAAAATTGTTTTTTCTTTTTCTTTACTATTTTTGGTAATTGTATTTGTAATTCCATTATTTATCTTCTCCCAACATTTTTTTTAATTGTTTTTGATTTTGTTTTATTTCTTCAATATCTCTTAGTTCATTATCTATATTTGCTAGTATAGTTTGAATAGTTTCTTTATTTAATGCTTTTTCTCCCAGTATATTCATTATTTCTCTTTTAGAGCTTTGATATAATTCACTTAATTCTTGAATATCTGCTATTCTTGCTTCATAAGATAATAATATTTTATTTATTTCAACATTAATTTGTTTTATATCTTCTTTATTAGAAATTTTAGATTTTATAATAGAAAATATATTTTTAGCATCACTACATAAACTTTTAAATAATTTGGATGGCCCACAAGCATATATAATAATTATTGAGTAAAATAATAACAAGCCAACTATTAAAGCTTTCATATCCCTAACTTCAACATATGTTTCTAAATCTTGACTAATTTCTATAAGTTCACTAGCAAACCACCAAATAGATTCTTCTTTTACTTCTTCACTAACTTTTTCTAATATTTTCATATCTTCTTTACTAACCTCAAAATAATCAAGATTATCTGGAGTTAAATCTATATAAAAATAATCTTCATAATTGTCTAAAACGACATAATTTGTTAAATCATAAGTTTCTTTCCTCATATGGTATTCCCCATTCGACCAGAATGGATGGCCATAATCAATTCTAGTTCTTGTGAAATTTTGTTTTAATTCTCTTTGAAACGCTTCTGATGTTATCGTTTTCTTCGTAAGACTATTGTAAATTATTGTTTCAGTTTTATATTCTTTGTGGCGTGTTCTTTCTTTAAATATTAAAGTTCCAGTTGACGCAACGCCTAATGTTAGAGAAAGCGTAAGCAAAAATGGTACTAATCTTTCTTTTAATTTTTTAGAATTATTTTTTATATTTTCTTTGAGTCCTATATGCTCTTCTAAAGCTTGCTTATATTTTTCTAATAATGATATTAAATGTGCCTTATTTATGCCTATTGTTTTATGAATACTAATTAATTGTTTAATTAATTCTGTTTCTATTTCATGATCATTGGTACATGCTATTAATTTAGTTATTATGTCTAATCTAGCAAAATTAAATACTCCAAGTGATTCTATAAATATGATATTTTTTTCTAATAATTTAAAAATATCTGTATCTACATATGCAGACATTTTTATATTTTCTATTTCTTCTGTTATGATTTTATTTAGCATTAAAGTGTCATAAGAATCTTTTTGTATTTCTCTTAATAATTCACTGTCAAAGTTTCCATTATAAAGAACTTCTAAGCATATAATTTCATATAAAGTTTTATATAATTCTTTGAGTCTTTGTTCCTGAGAACTATCTAAAATCAAACCATTGCGTCTTAAATCTTTTAGCAATTTAATTACTTCTTCTATGTATTTTATACTTATAGTTTTAGTGTTTTTAATTAATGTTATATTTTCTTTTTTTAGTTTTAAATCGTTTAGCAATTTAAAGTATTCTAAATAACTTTTTAACTCTTTTTGAATTTTAGCTAATTCTCTTTCTTTTAGTTTTATATTTATTAAAACTAATTTATCTCCTACATTAATGCTTTCATCTATTAAATCAAGCTTTTCTTTGTATTGTGACAAATTAAACCCAAGTAGTTCTATATTTTTTATTTCATTATAAATCGTTAAAATTGACGCCTTTAAGTTTCTGTATTCTTGCATGATAAAAGTCCCCCTTGTTTGGAATTTTATTATATATTATTAGTAGTAAAAAATCAATGATTTTTGTATATTCATTGATTTATGGTTTTTGATAATTTTTGCATCCTAATTTTTTCTTTTTCTATTAGTTCATAGTTTTCATTTATCTTAGAAAAATCACTTATGTCACTAAATAGTTTTAAAATTTCATTTTCTAACTTTTTATACTTTTTATAAGCCTCTTCGTTATTGCTAAGTAATTCATCTATTTCTTTTACTGTTTCGTATAAAAGTTTATTTGCTTCTTTTCTTGAATTACAAACTTTTATTTTTTTTATTTGGTTTTTTATATATTCTTCAATATGTTTATATAGATTAAAATCACCAAGGACTAATAATAAGTTTAGCATAATAGTTCCTGCGATTAAAAGTAAGCTTATAGTTATAAATTCTGGTATATCAAGATTACTTTTATACTCACTATAATATTGTTTTATTTCTATTATCTTTTGAAATAATTTATCTGATGGAATGTTTTCTTCTTTTAAAACTATTTCTATATTTTCCAAAGGTAAATCAAGAGAAAAATAATCGTCATAGTTTTCAAAATTGTATGAAGATACACAGTAAAATAGAATAAAAATAGTCAAATAAATAAAAGCCAAATAAAAAAAGAAGA
>CANSWR010000085.1 GCA_947650795.1 uncultured Bacillota bacterium
AGAAAGCAGAATATATAATAATGTTTATGAACAAGACTTTAAGAAAACATATTGTAGAAACTGATAAACAAGCTAAAAGAAGATTTGAAATACTTATGAAAGAATTGTTAAAGAAAAATCCTATCGATGAAAACTTGAAAAATACTGATTCTTTAAAATGGACTGGGCTTATGAATAACTATAAACATTCAGTTGAAGAAATCATATTAAAAGAATTTATTTATATATGAAAATTCGCTTGACTTTTACAAACAATTGTTTTAAAATATATACAAAGTTTATAGAGATTGGAAGTGATATTTCTTTATGAAAAATGAACTTATAAAAACAGAAATAATAGTAAAAGACACACCTATAAGTGTTATTAGAATTGATAAAACAGATTTTATATCATTAACTGATTTAGCTAAATATCAAAATTCAAGCGATCCATCTTTTACAGTAAAAAACTGGTTAAGAAGAGTTAGTACAATTGATTATATAGGTCTTTGGGAACAATTACATAATGCTAATTTTAATTTGGTCGAATTCGACCAAATTAAAACTGAATATGGGAAAAACTCTTTTGCTATGTCACCTACACAATGGATAAAAAGAACAAATAGTATTGGAATTATTGCAAAAGGTGGTAGATATAGCATTGGAACATTTGCACATCCAGATATTGCTTTTGAGTTTGCTAGTTGGTTAAGTCCAGAATTTAAGTTATATTTAATAACTGAATTTGAAAGATTAAAAATCAATGAAGCATATCAAAACAAAATTGAATGGTCTGTAAAAAGAGAATTATCTAAAACTAATTATATTATTCATACAGATAGTATAAAAGAATTTATTGTTCCAACATTAACTGAAAAACAAAAGCAATATGTATATGCAAATGAGGCAGATGTTTTAAATGTTGCTTTATTTGGAATGACAGCAAAAGAGTGGAGAGATAAAAATCCTAATTTAGATGGTAATATTAGAGATTATACAGACATTTTACATTTGGTTGTTTTAGCAAATCTTGAAAATTTAAATGCTGAAATGATAACAAGTGGAATTTCTCAAAGTGAAAGAATTGTAAAACTGAACAATACAGCTAAAAAACAATTAGAATTATTAAAAAATAATAGTAGCATTCGTAGACTAGAAAAAATGGATGAACATTTAAAATTGGAGTAAATATAAAATTTTAAGGAAGTAAGATTATAATAATTTACTTCCTTGATTCTTTATAAATTTTCTTTTATTTCTGGGAACAAGTTATATAAATTGTAACCCAACAAATCATCAAAATATGCCTTTAATTTATATGTTTCCTTTATGTGATAATGTGTTTTAGCATAAACTCCATGTCTTAGTAATAAATCCATTCCTCTTTTATCAATTGTTAGAACTTTAGTAGTACACATCAAATCGCATAAATTAATTATCTTTTCGTAAATTGTATATTCATCTTTTATATAATTTTTTACAAATTCAAAATGAGGATTAGTCCTGTCTGTTTCATCTCTATCGTTTGATATACAATCTATATCATTATTTAAAAATGAATGTTTAATACAAATTCCTGCATATTCTTCATCATATCCTAATGATTTTATATAGTCATAACCTTTCATAGAATGTGGAAACACTCCATTTTCAATATAATTATATCTTTTTCCAATATCATGTATGTAACCTAAAGTTTTAGCAAAGTCTTCATCTAAATTTAAGGCTTTTGCAATTTTCCCTGCTACATTTCCGACACAGATTGAATGATTTATCCAGCGTTCATTTGAAGTTTTATCTCTTTCTTCTTCTAACATTTGAATAGCTTCTTTACTTGTTAGTTTCATAAATTTCTCCTTAATTTTAATCTACAGTAATAATAATTGGTCTATGATCTGATCCTTCATCTTTCATATTTTTTTGTTTTATAATTTGATATTCATAGAAATTTACTTTGCTTTTTTCTACAAAAGCAAAATCAACATTAACTTGTTCTTTTGTTCCATATCCTTGCCAAGAATTATCTAAAATATCAAACTTACTATTCCTAGAAATAGTAACATAATTATTATTTTGTTTTAGTATATTATAGACTTCTGACATATGGCAAACCATATTCATATCTCCAATAATAAGTTTATAATCACTATTTATTGAATCCATGTAATTTAAAGATTTTACTGTACCTTTTATCTTTCCGTCAGTAGAAATATAATCTGTATGAATATTTCCAATAAGAAATCTTTTACTATTATACTCTAAATTTACAAATACAGTTGTTCTATAATCACTCATATTATAATCAATTACTTGATTTTCAATCTTATTGTATTTTATGTCTTTTCCATGTGGTAAACAATGTACAAATTTAATATTAATTTCTTTTTCATTTTTAATAGCAACTATATTATATTGGTCATATGATTCAGTTCTCATTGGAAATTTTTCTAATATTTTAAAATTATTGTTTTCTAATGTTTCATTTAATAAATTTATATTGTTTTGATTTACTTCTTGAAAGCAGCATACTTTAATTTCTTTATCAGTCAATAATTCATTTAAAATTCTTTGTATATTTTTTTGTCTTGTTTCCCATTTAGGTATTGGATATTCTGTATCTTTCACACCATAAATATTATAACTTAGTATTTTCATATTCAATTTTCTCCTAACTTTTCAAATAAATCTTTATATATTTTATCAACATTTAAATAATTAACTACTGTAATTTTATGGTTATTTTCCGTTAGTTCATAAGATGTATCATCATTGATATTTGGGCAACTAACTTCTTTTGTTTCAAACCATTCTTTATTAATCATATAAGCTATAACGCTAATATCCCAAATTACTCTTCTTTCTTGAATACCATGTACACCATCATTATAAA
>CANSWR010000086.1 GCA_947650795.1 uncultured Bacillota bacterium
TTATGCAACAATGATAAAACCAAGTAGTGGAGAATTAGCACCAGCTTTTAGTAAAGAAGTAACAAATTATACATTAGAAGTAGAAGATGTATCATCTCTTTACTTTGAAGTAACTTTAGAAAATAATAAAGCAACAGTTAGTGGACATAAAATACAACTATTAGATGAAGGAGTAAGTACAAGAGTAATTACAGTAACAGCAGAAGATGGAACAACTAGAGAATATACAATAACAATTGAAAGACCTAGTAAATCTAATGCTTTATTAGAAAGTTTAGAAATAGAAGGATATCCAATCGAATTTGATCCAAATACTTTCGTTTATAATATAAGTGTATCAAAGAGTAAGAAAGAGTTATTAGAAAGTGAAATAAAAGCTATTCCAAAAGATAGTGAAGCAACAGTAAATTTGATGGGAGATATAATTTTAGGAGAAGATATCATAAATGTATATACAATTGAAGTAATAGCCAAAGATGGTTATACAACAGAAGAGTATACATTAAATATAACAAGAGATAGTGAAGAATATACAATAAGAAGTGAAGTATATGATATAAGAAGAGAAGAAGTAGAGTTTCCATATGTAATAGGGATAGAACCAGATACAAATATGAGTGTATTTAAAGATAAATTCTTAAATGATAATGAGTTGTTAAAATTATATGATAAAAATAATCAACTAATAGAAGAAGAAAGTAAGTTAGTAGGAACAGCGATGACATTAAAGTTAGAGAAAGATGGCTATGTATATGATGAAGTAAAAGTCATAGTAAGAGGAGATTTAAATTATGATGGGAAAGTAAATGGAGCCGATCAATTAACAATGGATAACTTTATAGTAAAGATTGTAAAATTTGATGGATATCAACAATTAGCAGCTGATATAACCAAAGATGGGAAAGTAAATGGAGCTGATCAATTATCGATGGATAACTATATAGTTAAAATATTGAAGAAGTTAAATTAAAATAACTTCTTTTTTATTGACATAATAGTTTACAAAAAGAAAATGTAAATCACAAAAAAATAGTCGAAAAATAGATATTATGATATAATCCTGAGTTTGACAGTTGTAAGAGAGTAAAAAGGGGATGTTAGAAAATAAAAATTTATTTTCTTGACATCTTCTTTTATTTTGGCTTTACGCTAGGAATAATTTCTGATTGTAAATTTGTAGGTCTATTCCAATAACTTTTTTTAATAGAACTAGAGTCATCAATGATTTTAAATAACTTTCTAATATTAACTCCTAAACACTCTAACATAAACTCACATTCAACATTATTTATCCTACGTCTTCGGAATCTAGTGTAATTCATGTTTTGTTTAATTTGTCCATAAGTTCCTTCAACTTGTATACTTCGGTTTATTCGAATTTCTATTCCTTCTGGACTTAATAAATTTTTTCTTGCTTCATCTTTATATATTTCATATTTAATGCTTATTTCTGCTTTTCTGAAATTCTCTGTTTTATTTTTTAAATGTTCTTTGCATTTATAAGAAAAATTACAATTATTACATCCTTCAAATATATAAAATTTTGAATCTTTATACATTGGATGTGTTTTAGTATAAATATATTTTCCAATAATACCATTTAAACATTTAAAATTATTATCATAGGTAATAAAGAATAGTTTGGGTCTTTTACCTGATATTTCACCATTCCAAGAAGCAAATTTTAAATAATTACCAATATTATTACTAGTTATAAATTCATAATTTTTATATATTCCATATCCAGAATCACCACATAAATTAATTGGATAACTATTATAACTTTTATTATATCTTTTTAACATTGGAATTAATGTGTTTTGATCATCTCTATTTTGAAAAATACCATACATTATTATTAAACCACTTGATACTAAGACCTGGGTATTGTATGCAGCGTGAAAATCATGACTTAATTTAGAGTAATAATCTTCTTTTAATACCATTGCCGTTGCATCAATATCAGTTTTATAATAAGAATTTCTGTCTTCACCACATAGTTTTTCTTTTGCTTCATATTCAGTTAATTTGCATAAGTACTCATAACTAGTTTTAATAGTTCGTTGTACCTTTGTTAATCTTTTTCCTTTTCCAAAGGGAATATCTTGATAATTCATATTATTAATATCAGAATATTTTTTTATTAGAATTTTAAATTCTTCTGATTTAATATAATATTTATTATTATAATCATAATTCATTTCTTGTATTAAATTTTTAATTTTTAAATCCAATTTTTTATGATAAGTTTTAGGTTTCCATACAAATTTATACTTATTGGCATTTGCCTCTAGTTTTGTTCCATCAACATACTGATTTTCAATATTTATATTATATTCTTTAATTATTGTTTGAGTTATCATTGAAAAAATTTCTAAAGAATATGGTTTGATATATTTATTTATAAAATCACAGAAAGTTGCATAACTAGGTTCTTTTTGTTCCATTAAATAAATTACTCTTAAATCTGTATAACACAATTTTTCTAATTCTCTAACTGAACTTTTAAATTCAGAAAAACAATATAATATTGTAGCCATCATATTATATGGATTGTAACCATTTCTACCTTTACAATTATTTTGATTAGCATTTACAGTTTTTATTATTTTATTAATTCCTGATTTTTTTAAAATTTTTAAAAATACATCTATTTTCTCATATTCCTTATAACATTTGGTTGAAGGAAATTGAAAAAAAGATGGTTTTATAGTAAAATTATCCATGTGATACCAACTTTCTAGACAAAAGTATTGTATCACAAAAATCCCATAAACATTGAGTTTATGGGTGTTTTTATTTTTCATAATAAAAAGAAGATGTCAAAAAAATAAATTTACTTATTTTCTAACATCCCCTTTTTA
>CANSWR010000087.1 GCA_947650795.1 uncultured Bacillota bacterium
TTCCCATAGAAAAATTTGATACAACTAAAACAAAAATCAATATGGGAATGATTGGAATATCAAAAGATAGTGAAGTTCGTGCAGAAAATGAAGAAGAAATATTCTCTAATATACCACCAAATGACATTACAAATAACGAATATTTTTTTAGAGAAAATAATTAAGTGTTAATACATTTGTATATACAAGTTTTTCTTTTAAAATAAGGAATTTAAAACTACAAAAACCAATTTGTATATACAAAAAGGTAAATTTGTACATACATTTCGCAAGTGCGAAATAGGTGTTGGTGCACCAAAAATCGATAGAAAGCCTTTGTTTATGAGGATTTCTAGTTTTCGTGGTGTTTTCTCATATCCTGTTGCTAAAATTTTAACTATTTTTGAGTAGAAAAAAACAAAAAAATTACATCATAATATAGTAAAATTTTGATTTCTAGTGTACAATATAGACCAATTGATTATGTACATTATTTGTGTATTATAATAATTTATTGAATTAAGTAATATAGGTGGTTTTTGATGGGGAGTAAATATATAATAGATGGAATACCATTAGATGTTTATTGTAAAAAACATGAATTGAATTTTAGAACTCAATCAAATAGAGTTAGAGATTATATTAAAAAGCATCCTGAACTAAGTGAACAAGATGCAATAAAACTCGCTATTTCTAAATGCGGAGTTCATCCTGGAACTAAGTTTATGTATGGAAATATTTCTTTAGCGGAGTGGTGCAGACAAAATGATAAGAGTTATGATTGTATGATATCAAGAGTTGAAAGTATAAAGACGTCATTTCCAGATATCAATGATAATGAAGCAACAAGAATTGCAATTGAAGACTATAGTGATAAAGGGATTAAATATTTTTATGATGGGATACCATTAGTAGAATATTGCAAATTACATCCTGAATATCTTTATAGCTCTGTCTCATTATATATAAGAAGAAAAAAAGAAAAAAATCCAAATTTATCTGACCAAGAAATTATTGATTTTTATTTTGAAACTGAGCATACTACACATACCTATCATTTTATAGATGATGTGTCATTGTTGGAATATTGTGATAATCATAATATTGTTTATGCTTCTATAATCCAAGCCTTATCTAGAATGAGAAAAAATGAAAAGTACAAGAATTTAAGTGAACAAGAAAGATTAAATATTGCAATTGCTAATTATAAAAAACCATATTTATTTTGGGGCGAAAAAACATTAGCCTCTTATTGTAGAGAAAACAATTATTCTTATAATAGTGTCTATAATTATATGGTACAGATGATGAAAAATAATCCAACTATATCTTATATAGAAGCAATAGAAAGCGCTTTTGCTAACATTAAGAGATATGGCATAAAATATTATTATAAAGGATTGCCATTAATTCAGTATTGTAAAGATCATGATTTAAGAGAAGATTACGTTAGAGCTAGAATATTATATTTATTACAGTCTCAAAACATGGTATTAGAAAATGCAATAGAAGAGTCAATAACTTATTATGAAAGAAAAAAAAGATTAAATAATATTGATAAAATTTTTTATTATTTGAAAAACACAAAAAATATTGATAAAAAATTACTAAAAGAAATTTTATTTTATCTTAAGATTGATTTTCAAAATTTTCAGTTTTTAATGAGTAATTTTTCTAATATTTTAGATAGTATATACTTTATTTGGTATTTTCATGATAGCAATTCAGAAGATTTAATAGGTGTTTCTGAAATTCGGATTAAAGAAATTCTTTCATCAATTCAATCACTACATTCATTACCTATTGTTGAGGAAAATATTTTAAAAATAGATTTGGGATATTTAATAGGTACATATAAGGCTAATTTATTTGATACTAGATACTTAATACTATTACATCAAGAAAAATTACATTATCATATTCTTTTAGGACTTATTAACTATTATAGTTTAAACTTAAGCGAAGAAGATAAAAAAGATATTATAAATGATGCTAATTTATATTTGCTTGAATTAATTGAAAAAAATAACAACAACAATATTGCTATGGTAATAAGTTATTTGAATAAATCTATCAAAGGTTTTATCCTTAACAAGGTATTAGTTTTCGCAAGACAACAAGGTAATCTATCTCTTTATTCACCTATATACAAAAATAAGACTTCTAAAAACGAAAAATTATTAATAGATAAAATTACAGATAAAAAAAATGATAATCCATTTAGTGATGAGATTGAAGAAATAATTCATTCGTTAGATAGTACAAGTCAGTCTTTTATTTATTATAAATTTTATGAATGCTTATCTAATGAGGAAATTTCTAGTATTTTAAATATAGATTTAGATGAACTAAATGCTTTTGAAAAATGTATTTTGGGAAGATTATCTGAAAATGAGTCTTTAAAAAAACTAGTAAACAAATAGAATTATTTCAACTTTATTTTCTATGAAGAAAAAAAGCAAATACTATTGCAAATTAAATTATAACTCGATAAAATATTAATAGATTTGATATTTATCAGTCTACTTTTGTGTAAGAGTTCAAAATAAGCTCTTTTATCGCACCAGATTGATAGGAAACTCGAACTTTTTATTCGAGAGTAATAAATATTAACTAGAAGTACCGTCTAGTTT